>CAVACC010000025.1:0-35460 GCA_963587495.1 Clostridia bacterium
TAAAAATATGACTAAGTTTCAGGAAAGTCAACGTGAATTATAAATAAGTTTTAACTGAGTCAACTCGTCTTACAAATAAAACTAAAAGTGGTCAACTAAAATCGTTAAACCACAGTCTACCGTTACAACAAGGCATGGGCACACAATGCCCAAGCGGTGGGCACACGATGCCCAAGGCTTGGGGAGGTAATGCCCAAGGCTTGGGGAGACAATGCCCAAGGCTTGGGGAACTCTTATAACTTCACAACCTCTCAGTTTACTGTTTTGGGGGATACGTTTACCATTCGGACTTCAACTTGTTTCGCAGTCTTATCCTTTCCCATTTAGCCTTATACCAAGTTCCTGTTCGTAGGCTCGATAGTCTCGCTATTGGCTTCCTTCATCCTTGACATTACTGTCAACGACTTGCCATTCGCTTCGCTTGGCGGTAAATACCTGCGACTGGATTTGAACCAGTTAGGTTAGTGTCATGCCCGACACACGAAAAAGGGCACGCTTCTTTTGGAAACGTGCCCTATATATAATAATGTATAATACGGATTATTCTACATCATTGTTGTGGTCGAGAGAATCGTTGAAGTCTCTTGGAGCCTGCTCCTCACCACGATGCTCATAACGACGAGGCTGACGAGCTGGACGCTCACCACGGCCCTCATGACGGTCGTCACGACGTGGACGACGCTCACCACGCTCTGGACGTGGACGACGCTCACGCTCTACATAACCCTCTGGCTTCTCCATCAACACACGGTGAGAGAGCTTGTACTTGCCAGTCTTAGGATCAATCTCCATCAACTTCACCTTAATCTTGTCGCCTTCCTTGATGCCAGCCTCTTCAACTGTCTCAAGACGCTTCCAGTCGATCTCAGAGATATGGAGCAAACCATCCTTACCTGGCAGAATCTCTACGAAGCAACCGTAAGGCATGATTGAACGAACTGTACCCTCGTACACCTCACCAACCTCAGGAACAGCCACGATAGCCTTAATCTTAGCCAAAGCAGCATCAATAGAATCCTTATTAGGAGCAGATACCTGTACGTGACCCTTACCATCAGTCTCCTCGATAGTGATAGTAGCACCAGTATCCTCCTGCATCTGCTGGATAATCTTACCACCAGGGCCGATAACAGCACCGATGAACTCCTTAGGAATATCGAATGCTACGATACGTGGAACCTGTGGCTTCATCTCAGCACGTGGCTCAGAGATAGTCTCCATCATGCAGTTGAGGATGTGCTCACGACCAGCCTTAGCCTGCATCAAAGCCTCCTCGAGAATCTCGAAGCTCAAACCGTCACACTTGATATCCATCTGTGTAGCGGTCAAACCATCGCGGGTACCAGTGGTCTTGAAGTCCATATCACCCAAGTGGTCCTCATCACCGAGGATATCACTGAGGATAGCGTACTTGTCCTCACCTGGGTTCTTGATAAGACCCATAGCGATACCAGAAACTGGCTTCTTCATAGGAACACCTGCATCCATCAGGGCGAGAGTACCGGCACAAACAGTAGCCATAGAAGAAGAACCGTTAGACTCCAAGATCTGGCTTACCAAACGTACTGTGTAAGGGAAGTCAGCAGGAATCTGACCCTTCAAACCACGCCATGCCAAGTGACCGTGACCAATCTCACGACGGCCTACGCCGCGCTGAGCCTTAGCCTCACCTGTAGAGAATGGAGGGAAGTTATAGTGAAGGAGGAAGCGCTGGTAGCTCTTCTCGAGCACACCGTCGATAAGCTTCTCATCCATCTTTGTACCAAGAGTACATGTAGAGAGAGACATAGTCTCACCACGCTGGAAGATAGCGCTTCCGTGAGGCATTGGGAGTGGAGATACCTCACACCAGATAGGGCGGATATCTGTAGTAGCACGACCATCAAGACGCAAGCCCTCATCGAGGATGCAACGACGCATAGCATCGCGCATTACGTCATCATAGTAGCGGGTAGCCTCAGCGTGCTTCTCCTCCAAGTCTTCCTCAGAAAGATCAGTATGAGCAGCGTCATACTTCTCAAGGAAATCAGCCAAAACCTTGTCGAAAGCATCCTGACGTGCATGCTTCTCCAAAGCCTGGTGGTTGATATCATAAGCTGGCTTGTAAAGCTCAGACTTGATCTGCTCACGGAGTTCCTCATCGTTGATCTCGTGGTCGTACTCACGCTTTACGTCAGTACCCTTCTCCTTAGCCAACTCATACTGGAGCTCGCACATAGGCTTGATAGCCTCGGCAGCAGCCTTGAGGGCACCGATCAGATCCTGCTCAGCAACTTCCTTCATCTCACCTTCCACCATCATGATGTTCTCCTTGGTAGCACCAACCATGATATCCATGTCAGCCTCTTCCATCTGCTGGAATGTAGGGTTAACAACATACTCACCATTGATACGAGCTACACGAACCTCAGAGATATAGTACTCGAAAGGAATATCTGAACAAGCCATGGCAGCTGAAGCAGCGAAACCTGCGAGGGCATCTGGCTGGTCAACACCATCGGCTGAGAGCAACATTACCTGTACGTAAACTTCTGCATGGTAGTTAGAAGGGAAAAGTGGACGCAAAGCACGGTCCACAAGACGAGAGGTAAGGATTTCCTCATCGCTGGCTTTGCCTTCGCGCTTGGTGAAACCACCAGGGAAACGACCTGCAGCACTGTACTGCTCACGATAATCTACTTGCAAAGGCATAAAATCTGTACCCGGAACTGCATCCTTTGCTGCACAAACAGTTGCGAGAAGCACTGTGTTACCCATGCGGAGAACCGCAGCACCATCAGCCTGTTTTGCAACTTTTCCGGTCTCAATTGTGATGGTTCTTCCATCAGGCAACTGAACACTTTTTGTAATTACGTTCATCTAAAAATTTAAAAACTTATTGTTTTGTCTAACATCTAATATATAAAACGGCGCAAAGATACCTCTTTTATTATTAATAAGCAAAGAAAACCGCATTTATTTTCAAGTTTTTTGAATATTTTATTCTTTGCTGATGGTTTATTCCGATTTTATTGCTACCTTTGCAACCGATAATTTTGCAAAATAACAAGACACATGAAGATAACCAAACTCTATTCAGCTGCGGTTGTAGTAATGGCTGCACTGACTTTTGCTTCTTGCAGCAACAAGAAGTTCCACATCAACGGAAACATTACCGAGGCGAAAGACTCCATGCTCTATCTGGAAAACATCAGCCTCGACGGACCTGTAGCTATCGACTCTGTAAAGCTCGGTGAAGACGGTTCTTTTGCCTTCGAGGAAACAGCCAAAGACTCAGTATGTCCAGACTTCTATCGCCTGCGCATTGCCGGACAGACCATCAACCTCTCCATCGACTCCACAGAAACCATCAGCGTGAAGGCTGCGTACCCAAGCATGAGCTACCAGTACACAGTGGAAGGTTCAGAAAACTGCAGCACCATCAAGGAGCTGTCACTCAAGCAGATGAAACTGCAGGCTCTCGTCAACGAGATAGCCCAAAATCCCAATGTAGGTGTCGACTCTGCCGATGTCATCATCGACCGTGCCATCAATGCCTACAAGCAGGATATCAAGACCAACTATATCTTCAAGGCTCCTATGATGGCATCATCTTACTATGCTCTGTTCCAGACTCTGCAGGTAGGACGTGTGAACACTCTTATCTTCAACCCACGCAACAACAAGGACGACGTCAAGGTATTCGCGGCAGTAGCTACAAGCTGGGACACTTACTATCCAAATGCCGAACGCGGAAAGAACCTGCACAACATTGCCATACAGGGCATGAAAGACATACGCATCATTGAGAACCAGATGGCAGCACAGCAACTCGATGCCAGCAAGGTACAGGTGAACGGAGTCATCGAACTCGCCCTGCAAGACAACAAGGGTGTGACACGCAAACTCACCGACCTGAAAGGTAAGGTGGTTCTGCTCGACTTCCATCTTTTTGCCGGCGAACAGAGCACCAAGCGAATCATGATGCTCCGCGAGCTATACAACAAGTACCATGCTGCAGGATTTGAGATCTATCAGGTATCAGTCGATCCCGACGAGCATTTCTGGAAGACATCTACAGCCGCCCTGCCATGGATAAGCGTACGCGATGAAGACGGCATTCAGGGAGCAAGTGTGGCTAAGTACAACGTACAGAGCATCCCTACTTTCTTCCTTATCGACAGAAGTAACACATTGCGCTCTCGCGATGTACAGATCAAAGACCTCGATGCAGCAATCAAAGCATTGCTGTAAGGGGTCTTCCCCGTTCTCTCACAACACCCCTTCACCGCACACCCCTTTTTATTCTCCTATAAGACAGATGTTTATATCCATATAGAGGAAAACACTGAACCTAAAATAAACATAAACCTAAAAAGTCAAAAGATGAGACATTTCATGACATTAGTAGCCCTGATGCTCGCAATGACGGGCGTGCAGGCTAAAGTAAGGTTGCCACACATCCTGAGTGACAACATGATTCTGCAACAAAACTCCGAAGTAAGACTCTGGGGCTGGGACAAACCCGGCACACAGGTTGAGGTAAGCGTGTCGTGGTCGGCACAGAAGTATGCTGCCAAGACTGGCAAGGACGGCAAGTGGACCGTTTCTGTCAAGACACCTGCTGCCAGCTATACTCCCCTGTCGGTCACCTTCGATGATGGAGAAAAGACTATACTTAACGGCATTCTTTCGGGCGAGGTGTGGGTTTGCGCCGGTCAGAGCAATATGGAAATGCCCGTCAAGGGATTCGGCAACTGTCCTGTAGAGAACTATAACAAGGTGGTGGTTGACGCCAACAACTACAGAGGTATTCACTACGTGAAGATTCCAAGCGTGATGAGCATGAAGCCTCTCGATGATGCCAACTGTGAGTGGAAAGTGGTAAGTCCGGAGACTGTGGGAGAGGCTTCTGCCACAGGATACTTCTTTGCGCAAGTAGTCAACAAGGCTCTCAACATACCTGTAGGTCTGGTCATGGCCAACAAAGGAGGCTCGAGAGTGGAAAGCTGGCTCGACAGAGATTACTTGAAGAAGAACACCCAAGAACCTCTTGACACCAACGCCATCGTCAAGAAATTCTCCTGGGATTACCATCGTCCTCTGGTATGGGGCAACGGAACCTTCCACCCTATTCTCAACTATACCATCAAGGGCATCCTCTTCTACCAGGGCTGTTCCAACGTGGGCGACCCTGCAGGACAATACACCAAACGCCTTGCCGACCTCGTGGCTCAATGGCGCAGAGACTTCAAGCAGGGCGATGTTTCTTTCTACTTTGTCGAGATAGCTCCTTACCATTACGACAATATCAATGGCGACTGGGGAGCCAAACTGCGCGAACAGCAGTTCAATGCAGCCAAGATGATTCCCAACAGCGGCATCATCAGCACCAACGACTGTGTTTACCCTTACGAAAAGGAACAGATACATCCTGCACAAAAGCAGAAAGTAGGTGAACGACTCGCCTTCCTGGCTCTCAACAAGACCTACGGCATGAAGTCGGTTATCGGTGAGGGCATGACTTTCAAGGAAATGAAAATCAAGAACGACACCATCTGCGTGCATTTCGACAACACCTTTGGTGCCTACAACCGTTTCGACAACATCGAGGGATTCGAGATTGCAGGCGAGGACAAAGTGTTCCATCCTGCTACAGCCCGCCATTTCTGGCAGCCTGGCAACGACACGTGGAATGAATGTATCACCGTGGTAAGCCCTGAGGTAAAGAAACCTGTTGCCCTGCGCTATTGTTTCAAGAACTTCCAGCTCGGCAACATGGCAAATGCTGGTGGACTGCCTCTATTCCCATTCCGTACAGACAACTGGTAAACTATCAAACAAGAATAAAACACAACCCATCATGGAGCATCCTCTAAGCCGATTCAAATTCTGTCCTATCTGCGGTTCTACACACTTCGAAATCAACAACTTCAAAAGCAAGAAGTGCGGAAGTTGCGGATTCACATACTATGCCAATCCAAGCAGCGCCACCGTAGCCTTTATTATGAATGAGAAAGACGAGCTATTGGTGGTAAGGCGCAAGAACGAGCCAGCGAAGGGCACTCTCGACCTACCCGGAGGATTCGTAGACATGGAGGAGACGGGCGAAGAAGGGGTTATGCGCGAAGTGATGGAAGAGACAGGACTGGAGGCTGCATCCGTAGCCTACCAGTTCAGTATCCCCAACCTTTATCTCTATTCTGGGCTCACCATCCACACACTCGATATGTTTTATATAGTAGAAGTGAAAGACCTCTCACATGTCGAGGCAAAAGACGATGCTGCAGAATACCTGTGGATTCCTCTGAACGAGATACGGATAGAGGAGTTTGGTCTGCGTTCCATCCGTCAGGGGCTCAGCCGGTTTCTAAAAAAGTCCTGAAGAGAAAAAGCCAAAGCCGAAAGTACAAACTGCCATTCATGTTCACCACATGTCTGGCTTTTTTGTTGATGCCTTTATTCCAAAACAAGACTTGACTATTACAACAAGACAAAAAAAGCAGAAAAACCTGCCTTTTACCCTCATACGACCGTTTTTAGAGCCTAAAACATTAAAAAAGCAAAAAAAATCCCCATATAATAAGGTATAAGCAAAAAGTTTACTTACTTTTGCCAACCGAAAGAAAAATTGTATATAAGCTTATGCAAGAAAATTTAGTTATCGTCGAGAGCCCTGCAAAGGCCAAGAAAATCGAAGAGTACTTAGGAAAAGACTATAAGGTTATGTCCTCTTACGGTCATATACGCGACTTGAAAAAGAGGGAATTAAGTATAAACGAGCAGACCATGGAACCCGACTACGAGATTCCAGAAGAAAAGAAAAAGCTCGTTACCGAACTGAAATCGGCAGCCAAGAAAGCCAAGAAGATTTGGTTGGCTTCCGATGAGGACCGCGAGGGAGAAGCCATCAGCTGGCACCTTTGCGAAGTACTCGGACTGGATGAGGAGAAGACAAACCGTATCGTTTTCCACGAGATTACCAAACCTGCCATACTGGATGCCATAGAGCACCCACGCCATCTGGACATGAACTTAGTCAATGCCCAGCAGGCACGTCGTGTACTCGACCGTATCGTAGGTTTCAAACTTTCACCCGTGCTTTGGCGTAAGGTGAAACCAGCCCTTTCTGCCGGTCGTGTGCAGAGTGTTGCAGTACGCCTCATCGTAGAGCGTGAGCGAGAGGTACAGAAATTCAAGAGTGAGCCATACTTCCGTGTGAATGCCATCTTTGCCCTCATCAATGAGAGCGGCAACGCAACCGAAGTAAAGGCTGAACTCGACAAGCACTTCAAAACCCAGGAAGAAGTTGATGCCTTCCTCGAGAAGTGCATGGACGCACAATTTACCGTCGACGCAGTGAGCAAGAAGCCATTGAAGCGCACTCCTGCACCTCCTTTCACAACTTCTACTCTGCAGCAAGAGGCTGCCCGCAAGCTGGGCTTCACCGTAAGCCAGACCATGATGATAGCACAGCGACTCTACGAAAGCGGACGCATCACATACATGCGTACCGATAGCGTCAACCTGTCTACTTTCTGTAAGGATGCCAGTGCAGCCGAGATCAAGAAGGTATATGGTGACAAATACAGCCAGACCCGCAACTATCACACCAGTTCGAAAGGCGCACAGGAAGCGCACGAGGCTATCCGCCCTACCGACATGACCGCACTTACCATAGACGGAACCAGCCAGGAAAAGCGACTCTACGAGCTCGTATGGAAACGCACCGTCGCCTCACAGATGGCAGATGCGCAGATAGAGAAGACAACCATCAATATTGATATAGACAACACAACAGAGAAGTTTGTCGCCAACGGCGAGGTGGTTGTCTTTGATGGTTTCCTGAAAGTTTACCGCGAGTCAACCGATGAGGAGGAAAATGGCGAGGAGTCTTCACACATCCTGCCAGCCATGCATCAGGGCGACAAGTTGCAGCGCCGTGAGATAACAGCCACCGAGCGATTCTCTATGGCTCCTGCAAGATATACTGAGGCGAGTCTTGTTAAGAAACTCGAGGACCTTGGCATTGGCCGTCCTTCTACCTATGCACCTACCATCAGCACCATTCAGCAACGTGAATATGTGCAGAAAGGTGACAAGAGTGGCACTGAGCGATCATATACAGTCAGCACACTGAAGGGCATCAAGGTGACACAGAAGATCAAGAAGGAGATGGCAGGCTCAGAGAAAGGCAAACTGCTGCCTACAGATATCGGCATCGTGGTCAACGACTTCCTGATGAAGAATTTCCCCGACATCATGGACTACAATTTTACTGCCAATGTGGAGAAGAAATTCGATGATATCGCAGAGGGCAATACCGAGTGGAATAAATGGATGAAGAAGTTCGACAAGAGTTTTGAACCCGAAGTGGACAAGGTGATAAATGCACGCAGTGAACATAAAGCCGGTGAACGTTCACTGGGTATCGACCCAAAGAGCGGGCGCCCTGTATTCGTTAAGATAGGACGTTTCGGACCTGTGGCACAGATTGGATCAGCAGAAGATAAGGAAAAGCCTCTCTTCGCACAGTTGCCTGCCGACAAGAGTATTGAGACCATCACACTCAACGAGGCTATCGAGCTCTTCAAACTTCCCCGCGAAGTGGGCGAATACGAGGGAACACCTGTCACCATCGGTGCAGGCCGCTTTGGTCCCTACGTGCTTCACAACAAGAAGTATGTTTCTATCCCGAAGGGCGAAGACCCAATGAGCCTCACACTCGAAAGAGCCATTGAGTTGATAAAAGAGAAACGAGAGAGCGAGCAGAAACGCCACATCAAAGTATTCGACGAGGATGCCAAGCTCGAGCTGCTGAACGGACGCTATGGCCCTTACATTGCCTATGACGGAAAGAACTACCGCATCCCGAAAAACAAGCAGACTCATGTAGAGGAGCTCTCATACGAAGAGTGCATGAGCATCATCAAAGAGGCCCCAGAGCCTAAAGCAAGCCGTCGTAAGTAAGCCTATGAAGTCGATTATCATCATCGGATATATGGGTGCCGGCAAGACAACAGTCGGCAAAGCCCTTGCCAAAGAGTTGGGCGTCATGTTCTACGACCTCGACTGGTATATCGAGACTCGCATGCACAAGACCGTCAAGGAAATCTTCGACGAGAAAGGCGAAGAGGGATTCCGCCTCATTGAGCACAACATGCTGCACGAAGTAGCTGAGTTCGAGAACGTTGTTGTAAGCTGTGGGGGCGGCACACCCTGCTTCTTCGACAACATGGACTATATGAACCAGTTGGGAACCACCGTCTATCTGAAGGCTACTCCCGAGACTCTCCATGCTCACCTGCAGATGGGCAAGGGCGTGCGACCACTGTTGCTCAACAAGACACCCGAGGAGGTGGAAGCTTTTATCAAGGAACAACTCAAACAGCGAGAACCTTATTATCTGAAGGCACAACACATCTTCGACATCGATGTTATCGACGATTACGACAAGATACAGAACACGGTGAAAAAACTGCGCCAGCAGTTGGGTGTATAAAAACTCCTCGTTACCAGGTCTCAAGCCGAGGGACACAACGAGGCAGCAAACAGAAACAATCAAATTAAAATATAAAACATCACTACAAAACTACTTTCATTCCAAAAGAAAAGAAATGAAGAAATGGACTATTGAAGACTCGAATGAGCTCTACAACATCAAAGGTTGGGGCACTTCTTACTTTGGCATCAACGAGAAGGGAGATGTCTATGTAACTCCATGCAAAGACAACACACAGATAGACCTACGCGACGTCATGGACGAGTTAGCCCTGCGCGACATCACGGCTCCCGTGCTGCTCCGATTCCCCGACATTCTCGACAATCGTATCGAGAAGACAGCCAGTTGCTTCCAGAAAGCCAAGGAGGAATATGGATACAAAGGCGAGAACTTCGTCATCTATCCTATCAAGGTCAACCAGATGCAGCCAGTCGTAGAGGAAATCATATCGCATGGCAAAAAGTTCAATCTCGGTCTTGAGGCTGGCTCTAAGCCTGAACTCCACGCTGTCATTGCAGTACAGTGCCAGAGCGACTCGCTCATCATCTGCAACGGATACAAGGACGAAAGCTATATCGAACTGGCTCTCCTTGCACAGAAGATGGGCAAGCGTATCTTCATCGTAGTAGAAAAACTCAACGAGCTCGACATCATAGCCAAGACAGCCAAGAAACTCAACGTAAGACCCAATATCGGAATACGTATCAAGTTGGCCTCATCAGGCTCTGGCAAGTGGGCTGACAGTGGCGGCGATGCATCCAAGTTTGGTCTGACAAGCGCCGAGTTGCTCACAGCACTCAACAAGATCGACGAGATGGGGCTGCACGACTGCCTGCGGCTCATACACTTCCACATCGGAAGCCAGATTACCAAAATACGACGCATACAAACAGCCTTGCGCGAGGCTGCACAGTTCTATATCAACCTGCACAAGATGGGGTATAATGTCGACTTTGTTGACTGCGGAGGCGGATTGGGAGTCGACTACGACGGAACACGTTCTTCAAGCAGCGAAAGCTCCGTCAACTATTCCATCCAGGAGTATGTGAACGACTGCGTATATACGTTTGTCGACGCTGCCAACAAGAACAATATCGCACACCCTAATCTTATCACCGAAAGTGGCCGTTCCCTTTCGGCACATCATTCAGTACTCGTCATCGATGTACTCGAGACAGCCTCGCTGCCAGAGATGCCCGAGGAGTTTGAGGCCAAGGAAGAAGACCACCAGTTGGTAAAAGACCTGTATGATATCTGGGACAACCTGAACCCACGCAATATGCTCGAAGACTGGCACGACGCTGAGCAGATACGCGACGAGGCTTTGGAACTCTTCTCGCATGGCATCGTCGACCTCAAGACAAGAGCCGAGATAGAAGCCATGTACTGGAGTGTATGCCATGAGATTAACAATCTGGCAAAACACATGAAGCACATCCCTGAAGAACTGCGAGGACTCGACAAACTGCTTGCCGACAAGTATTTCTGCAACTTCTCGCTCTTCCAAAGTCTGCCAGACAGTTGGGCCATCGACCAACTCTTCCCTATCATGCCTATACAGCGACTCAACGAGCGCCCAGTAAGAAAAGCCACCTTACAGGACATCACCTGCGACAGCGATGGAAAAGTAGCCAACTTTGTGACCGATGGCCATATTGGCAATGTACTTCCGCTGCACGCACTCAAGAACAACGAGCCTTATTACCTCGGCGTGTTCCTCGTAGGAGCCTACCAGGAAATATTGGGCGACATGCACAACCTGTTCGGCGACACCAATGCGGCACATATATCAGTAAAGGACGGCAAGTACAACATCGATCAAATCTTCGACGGCGAGACTGTAGAAGAGGTGCTCGACTATGTGCAGTATAATCCCAAGAAACTCGTCCGCCAGTTGGAGCAGTGGGTTACCAAGAGCGTGAAAGAAGGAAAGATTTCACTCGAAGAGGGCAAGGAATTCCTTGCCACCTATCGCAACGGACTCTTCGGATACACCTATCTGCAGTAAACAGATTATCAAGATTCCTCATACAGAGGGCATATCAAAGTCTTAATAGGCTATTGATATGCCCTCTTTCTTTTATTACCAAGAGAAAGCAAAAGCCACACAGACAGCAGATGCCGGTCATAATAGATGACCAACCTTGGTCGTAATAGATGACCCACCTTGGTCATAATAGACGACCCATACAAGGCATATCAGACCATCAACGCAGACTATATATAAAAGGTGTAAGCCCAGCATCTTATAAACAGAAGCCGATAACATTATGAAAGTGTAATGCCATTCAAGAAAACGATAATTTGCAAATCGACACTATAAAAGCATTTTTGGTGCCGTTTTGTTATTTCCTGTCAGTATATTAATTATTTTTGCTACCCCGCTTTGTACTCTACAAACTTTTTGCTACCTTTGCATCACATAAATGAACAAATATACCACAATTAAGGTATAAAGAATAACACAATATAGTGATAGGAGGAAAATTAAAAACTTCGTAACTTTGCACCGTAAAATATAGGTCATAACAACATCAAATTACGTTATTAAAAAATAGGAGAGATTTTATGGAAAAAAGATTATGGTTGATTGGAGCTGTGCTTTTTACAGCGGTCATTTCAGGTAACGCACAATGTGCATGTAGCGGAAAAGCAGCAGCCAAGCCTGTAGCAGCAACTGCGACAGAGGGAGAAAGTGTAACCTATTTCAAGGCAGCAGCCATGCGATGCGGTGGTTGTGCTGGAAAGGTGAAAAACGCAATTGGTGCAGTGGATGGTGTGAATGCTGTTGATATTGACTTGAGCACCAAGTCAGTAAAAGTAGCATATGATGCCTCCAAAACAAATGTGGATGCCTTGAAAGATGCCTTCCACTCCATAGAATACTCTGCTCAGCTTTACTATCCTTCAGATGCCAACATTGAGTATACTGCCTACAAAGCTCCACAGATGAAGTGTGGCGGATGTGCCGGCAAGGTAAAGAAAGCTCTTTCTGAGGATGCTGGCATCAAAGACGTTGCCATCAACATAGAAACCAAGGAAGTGGCAATCGCTTACGACAAGACCAAGACCAGCAAGGAAAAGATTGTTAAGGATTTCAAGTCAATCAAATACAATGATGTAGAGCAGGTATATTAATCTCTTTATCTGCATTTATTCAATTAACATAAAATGTTTAGCAAGTCATTTTGCAAGGGCTAAAAGCCTTTGCAAAGGTCTTTGCATACCTACAGAAAAAGTTTTTAACTTCTCTTAAGCTATTATTTCCACCTCATCTCAAAACGCTTAGAACGCCTATGAATAAATTCTTCAACATACTCATAGCCTTGTTGCTTACAACAACAGCTATATACGCCCAGAAAATACAGGTAAAAGGATATGTACTGGATGCAGAGACAGGTGAGCCTATTGTGGGAGCATCAGTGATTATCAAAGGTACAAGAACAGGAACAGTAACAGGAATAGACGGTGACTTTTCACTGAATGTCAGCAAAGACGAGCGCCTCATCATCTCATACTTAGGAAAGAGAACTACTACTGTTACTGCCAAAGGCGACCTGAAGGTTAGACTGGCAGACGACAGTAAGAGTATAAATGATGTCATCGTTGTGGCTTATGGAACCCAGCAACGACGCGACCTTACCGGCAGTATCGCCCGTGTAAACAGTTCTACCATAACAGAGTCACCCGTTACATCTATCGAGCAAGCACTTGAGGGAAAGATGGCCGGAGTGTCTGTCACACAGTCTACAGGTGCTCCGGGAGGAGCCATCAGTATCAACGTGAGAGGTACCAGCAGTATATCTGCAGGCAACGAACCTCTCTATGTGGTAGATGGTCTGCCTATACTTTCGCAAGACCTTTCGCAGAAAGGAGGCTATCAAGGAAACTCACTGAGTGGCATTGCCGACATCAACCCTAACGATATAGAGAGTATAGAAGTCCTGAAGGACGCTTCTGCCTCGGCCCTGTACGGCTCACGTGCAAGCAACGGTGTGGTGCTCATCACTACAAAGCAAGGTGGTAAAGGCAAGACACGCATCACATGGGACAGCTATATCGGAGTACAGGATTTTTGGAAAGACCTCGACCTATTGGACGCCAGCAGTCTGATAGCAGCACGCAACGAAGCCATCGACAACTACAACAACTCCTATGGACTGACTGCCGCAGATGCTACTTACAAACAGCATGTGAGTGCTGCCAACGAGGGCGCCAACACCAACTGGATTGACGCCATCACACGCAATGCCATACAGACAAGTCATCAGATAACTGTTTCGGGTGGCAATGACCGCACACAGTTCTATCTCTCAGGTGGATATTATGATCAAGACGGAGTCATTATCAACACCAACTATCATCGATACAACCTGCGAAGCAACTTGTCGCACCGCATTAACAAGCGCGTGAAAATCAGCTCCAACATTGCTTTGAGCTATTCGGACAACCGCCGGTCTACTGGCGACGGAAACATATACTCACCCTGGGTAAACGCTCTCAAGGCTTCTCCCGACTATGCCATATACGAATCGGAAGGTGTATATAACAAGGTGAACGCTTCCCTCTACAACCCCGTCAACCTTACAGAAAATCAGGAACAAGATACAAAGAAATACCGCGCTCTGGTCAGTCTGAAGGGCGACATAAACATTCTTCCTGGACTCGACTACCACATCGGTCTAAGCGGCGACTACAACATACTGCACGAATATGGTTACTTTCCCGCCAACTCCATACAGGGAGAAACATCAAAGGGAGAAAGCAGTGACTATCGTGGTTTTTCATTTACTCAACTGATAGAGCACACGTTCACCTACAGCCATAGTTGGGGCAATCTGAAACTGAATGCGCTGGCAGGATACAGCTATCAGAAGACTAAGCTTGACAATGCCAACGTAAGCGGCATCAACTTCTTATCGCCATCGCTTAAATACTTGATATCTGCCGGTGAGATCAACGGGGGCTCTTCTTACGTTGAAGAAAATGCTCTGCAAAGCCTCTTCTCACGTTTCAATATCAACTATAAAGACAGATATCTGCTGGAATTTTCGATACGAAGTGATGCAAGTTCCAAGTTCAGCAAGAGTAACAGGGTTGGCTATTTCCCTGCTGCTTCAGCAGGTTGGCGTATCAGTGATGAAAAATGGTTTCCAAGTGCCTGCAAAGCCATCAGCGACCTTAAACTGCGAGCAAGTATCGGCCTTACCGGCAACCAGGAAGGTATAGGAAGCTATGCCTACCAAAGCATATATGACGCCTCATCCGACTACAATAACAATCCAGGTCTGAGTCTTCCCAATGACAAGCCCAATGAGGAACTGACATGGGAAAAGACATTGCAATATGGCATCGGCTTCGATCTGTCGCTGCTGTGCCATCGCATAGATATCAGTTTCGACTGGTACAAAAAAGACACCCACGACCTGTTGCTCTCACACTCCATCAACGCCATCAGTGGTTACAGTTCACAAACCAGCAATGTGGGCAGCATCACCAATACGGGTATCGACTTTTCTGTCACATCCCATAATCTGAACAAGGCTTTCAAGTGGGACACTCAATTCAACCTGAGTTGGGTAAAAAACAAAGTAACAGCATTGGCCAATGACAATGCCGACATCGAAAGCGGCTATTGCAACATTCTGCGTGTAGGCGAACCCATGGCTGCTTTCTACCTCATCAAGGCCGAGGGCATCTACCAAAGCAAAGAAGAGATTCTGGCACAGAAAAACGGACAATCACTTTGGGACAGCGGCATCCGTCCTGGCGATGTGAAATACTACGATAAGAACGAGGATGGTGTTATCAATGAAGACGACCGTATTATTAGCGGAACACCATTCCCTAAAGTATATGGCTCCATAGGCAATACCTTCAGCTATAAAGGATTCGACCTCTTGATAGACCTTCAATATTCACTCGGCAACAAACTCTATGCAGGTTGGAAAGCTGGTGATAACGGACTGGGCAATCTGGGAGGCGATGCCAACGGATACAATGTACTGAAAGAAGAATGGAACAACAGATGGACAGAAGACAATCCAAGCAACGAGGTTCCACGTGCCGTGGCTTCAGGAACTGCATTCGAGAACAACACCCTGGACTACACCACTCACTATCTCGAAAATGCTGATTTCCTACGCATACGCAACATCACGTTGGGTTATACTCTCCCTAAGGCACTGACACAAAAGATTGGCATCAGCCGTCTGCGCCTATATGGCACAGCAGCCAACCTCTACACCTTCACTTCATACGATGGTTTCGACCCTGAGGTTTGCGTATTCCCTAACCGCTCCACATACAGAGGCTACGACATGGGATCTATACCTCGTCTGCGCTCATTTGTATTCGGTATCAACGTTCAATTCTAAAACAACAACTATTGCTTATGAAATATATCCACATCATATCAGGCATCATCGTTGGATTAGCGGTAACAAGTTGCAAACTTGACTACAATCCTACTGATGCCATCGCCAACTCCACGCTTACAGAAGATGACTATCAGTACCTGCTTACAGGCGTATATGATGGAGCTCAACAGTTCTCCATGGGATTGCAGAACGTGCAGGACGACGTAGCTGCCGACAACCTGAACAGTCGGAGTTGGTGCACAGATATAGACAACAACACCTGCACTGGAACAAGCTACAATATCAACGGATGGTGGAACCAGCTGTACTATCGCATACAACTTGCCAACAACCTCGTCAATCTATTAGAGGCTAAAACATCACAAACCACTCAAGACATGGAGACTGAGGCACAAGCACGCCTCATCAGAGCATGGCTCTACCAGCGAGTGGTAACTTTCTGGGGAGATGCTCCTTTAGTTAAAAACTCTGACGAGGCAGAAGGATGCTCACGGGCACCCGAAGCAGACATCTGGAAGTTCATCAAAGAAGACCTGGAATATGCCGTAGCCCATGCGCCCGCTTACAGTAGCAGCAAGTATGCCAGCGACATCGCATCCAAGGCTCTGCTGGCACGCACGCTCCTCATAGCTCCCGCCGGAGTACAGGACAAAGAGAAGGCTAAGCAACTGGCAGAGGAAGTTATCGCCGACGGCAGATTTGTTCTTGCCGACAACTTCGAGGATGTCTTCCACAAAAAGACAAGCAAGGAAATCATTCTTGCATGGGAAAACAACTCTTCAGACAGCGGAAGTCCAGGATGGTTCCTGCGTTCCAACCTCGTCAACAACTACAACAGTGCCAATGGTGCTGGCTCAGCTGGTTATGGAGATCTGGGACGATACGAGTTTCCTGTTGACCTCGCGCTATGGAAAGCCTTTGAGGAAGGCGATACAAGAAAGGCAGGTTCGGTAAGGCTTCTCACCTATCAGGGCAAAGAGACTTACGATGTGACAAAATTCCCATCATATAATGGTGACGACCCTTATCCTGTAGCACGCATAGCGGAAATGTATCTTGTCTCGGCTGAGGCACAAGGTTATCCCGGTGGTTTGATACGTCTCAACGAGTTGAGAGCCAAGCGCGGATTGCCAGCACTCACTACCAACGAGGTGAATAACGAGGATGAGTTCATTGCACGCATCATGCAGGAAAGAAGAGTGGAATTCATAGCCGAGGGATTCAGATGGTACGACCTACGACGTTGGTTCAGAAGCGGAGAAGCAGGCAAGCAAGCTGTTCTGGCACTTCGTAAATACCAAACAGGCGAAATCTCAGGCAGCCGCCCTACAGCCTCCGAGCACATGAACATCAGCGAGGACGGACACGAGTTGCTATGGCCTATCTCCACATCGGCACGTGACAACAACCCCAACCTTACACAAAATCCAGGTTACTAATGTCTGTATCAGGCTTCTCAGGCAAAAGAAATGCATTCAAACATCATTATAACCGACTTATAACAACATTTCAAAAAGAAACATGAAGATAAACAAGAAACACATATTGTCCATCGGCTTTTCGCTCTGCATGGTTTGCAGTACACAAGCCCAACACGTAAGTCAGGTGGCAGAAGCTTTTGCTACTGGGCAAAAAGTCAATGCCAAGAGCAGTTTTGCCACATTCAGCTCGGCTGGAAGTTCGCTTCTGCTCACGCTTCCCAAAGAATATCTCAATAGAGACATGATGATGTCGGCCTGCGTAAAGAGCACAACACACTACAAATATGCCGAAGTCGGCACGCGTCCACGTGTGCTGATAACTTACTTTGTGCAGGAAGGTGACAAGGTGTATCTGAAACAGAGAGCTTCCAACATCGTTGGCAATGACAGCGACGACAAGGAAAAACAATCGCTGGCAGACAACAACAAGGATTATTTCCTCGCCTCACTGCCTCTTTATGACAACGGAAGCAAGACTGTAACCTTCGATGTCACCAAACTGTTTCTTACCGATGAGGTGTTCTCACCATTCTCTCCCTGGTTCCGAAAGGCTACAGTAAGATACAACAAGTCGTTCAGCCGGATAGAAACAGTAAAGACTTTCGACGACAACTTCAGTGTCAGCACGCTTATGTCGTTTGATGTGACACCCAAGGGAAAGGAAAGTCTTGACAACAGTCTCTGCTCTGCCCAACTCGTAATCAGCGCACTCCTGTTGCCAAAAGACAAGATGAGGCCACGCCTTTCCGACAGACGAATAGGACTTTTCGACAAAACACTGGATCAATACGACCTCAACAAAAGCGACCTGTACGGCAAGGTGTCATACGTAGAACGGTGGAACATACAGCCCAAAGACTGGAAGGCATGGAAAAGCGGAAAGGTCGTAGAACCGACCAAGCACATCGTGTATTTTCTCGATGACCAGTTCCCCGAGAGTTGGAAAGAACCACTGAGAAAAGGCATTCTGGAATGGAACGATGTGTTCCGCAGCATAGGTCTCAAAGATGTCATCGTAGTGAAAGACTATCCCAAGAATGATGATGAGTTTGACGAAGACAACCTCAAGTACAACTGCATCCGATACATACCTACCGACCGAGGTGGAGCGCAAGGTCCTTCCTGGTCTGATCCAAGAACAGGCGAGCTTTACTGCGCGGATGTTTACGTATGGGGATCACTCGCAGATTTCGCCCTACGGACAGGATATGTACAGACGGCACAAGCGTGCGAAGAAATCAGAGGAGGAAAGATGCCCGAGAAGATGTTTGCCGACCACCTGCAATGTGTCATCAACCATGAGATAGGACACACCTTAGGTCTGGCACACAACATGGCTGGCTCGCAAGCCTATACCATCGAGCAACTGCTCAACCCGGAATTTGTCAAGAAGAATGGTCTCAGCGCCTCCACTATGGACTATATATACTTCAACTATATCGTCCCGCCCGGAAGAAAAGACATTCCTCTCTCATACACCAACCTGGGACCTTATGATAAGAATCTGCTGAAGTACATCTACTATCCTACCGACCCTTCGCTTACTGCAGAGGAAGACTGGAAAGTAGTAGCCAAGTTCATTGATGAGCATGAGGGCGACCCAAGATACAGGTATGGTGAACAGCAATGGGGCACATACTACGACCCTACTGTCGTAAACTACGACTTGTCGTGCGAGCCATTAAAGGCAGGCTGCATGGGCATCAGCAATTTGAAATACGTTCTCTGCCACATGAGCCAATGGCTGAAAGGCAAGGAAAAAACGCAACTGAAGGAGGAAATCTACAAAGCATTGGTAGAACAATACAAAACTCTCGTAAAGAACAATCTTTACTATGTGGGTGGCGTCAAGTTAAATCATGTGTTGAACGGTTCCACCAACAAGAGCTACGAAGTCCTGGACTATAGCTCACAGAAGAGTGCCTTCAACTGGGTAGCCAAAGAACTGTTGAACTGTCAATGGCTCAACGAGAAGAGCGTAACTCAAGACTTTGATGCTACACAAGAGGCAAGCACCGGCGTAGCAGACTTCTTTGCCGACGAAATAGTCAAGCTGTACAAGAAGGTTGAATTTGCCAACTCGCTGAATACAGACAAGCCATACACACTGGGAGATTTCACCGACAACATCTTCAGAGTGTACTTTGAGCAACCAGCAACCAAGTCTTCCGACAAAACCGTCGCAAGACTACAGCTCTCGCTTGCCAAGAAAATAGCAGAGGCGGCAGACAACGAACATCCAGCCTACTTCCTCCTGAGCAAGAAGATTGGAGCATGGGCATCAGCAAATGCCGACAAAGCAACCAATGCCGATGACAAGATACGCTGGACACAACTGTCGATGTACTCGAAAAAGTAAAGAGAGTGGTCAACTAAAATCGTCAAACCACTGGAAAAATCTCCGTTCCGTGATACGGAACCGCCATTCCAAAGTACGGAACGGCCATTCCAAAGTACGGAACGCACATTCCGTATCACGGAACGGAGATTTTTCCACAAGAGACAGAACAAATTCATAAGTAACAGAAAACAAATGCGTAGTGCTAAAATAACTACTCATGGCTATAGGAGTGCCGAACAGTTACTAAAGATAACGTTTCTGCCTAAATAATATTAAAAAGTAAGCAAAAACTTGCATATTAAATAAAAACTGTGTTATTTTGCAACCGAAAATGAAGAAACTGTTACACATATCGTTTATATCTTTCCTTGCCGTGGTACTCGTTATCATGGGAAGCGGGGTAACATTTCTTCATTGCTCATGTTCCGGCAAGACAACCGTGATACTGTCGCATACAGCACAGAACGGCGGTAATTCCGACACCACCAAAGGATGCATGAAGGTAACAAGCGTACAGCTATCGCCTACAACACAAGTACAGCCAACAGCTTTCGACTTTCATGCCTTCCAGCCGTTGATGGCGATTATTCATGAGTGGCAAATGCCTCATTTGTCTTTCATGGCAACGAGAACACTGAGCGACATCATTCCCCGAACAGGATACAGTCCGCCACCAAAACTGTATCTCTATCTTATTGAAGTCCTGACCATTTGAACCTCCATCTTGTCAACATGATGAAGGTTAGCCTCACTATGCGCATAAACCTCATCGGGAATAAGATAAAAAGATGAAAAAGGACAACGAAAAATAAGATAACAATGAACACAAAGCATACTTTACTTGGCATCGCCCTCATGATGCCACTGGCAAGCTTTGCCCAGAGCGAAGTGCAACCCAACGAAAAGAAAGACACAATAGCCGACCAGGAGATTAAGGAAGTAACCGTGGTGAGCCGCAAGGCTGGCGTAAGTAGACTGGCAGGAGCCATCAATGGTTCTATCATCAACAAAGACGAACTCTTCAAGGCTGCCTGCTGCAATCTGGGCGAGAGCTTCACCACCAATCCTTCAGTAGATGTCAACTATAGCGATGCGGCAACAGGAGCAAGACAAATCAAACTGCTCGGACTTGCAGGCACATACGTGCAGATGATGACAGAAAACCTGCCCAACTTCCGTGGCGCAGCAGCCCCATTCTCTTTGGGCTACGTGCCAGGTCCCTGGATGCAGAGCATACAGGTAAGCAAGGGAGCCTCATCGGTAAAAGCCGGATATGAAAGCATTACAGGACAGATCAACGTGGAATATCTCAAGGCAGATGCCGAGCCTGGCGTGGAGGCGAACCTCTATGGCGATACCGACGGAAAGTTGGAAGCCAACGCCTCTGCCAACGTACATCTGAACAGCAAGCTCACCACCGAGTTGCTTACACACTATGAGAACAGATGGGGAGCCAACGATATGAACATGGATGGCTTCAAGGATATGCCCAACATTCTGCAATACAACTTGCAGAACCGATGGATTTTCAAGTCGGAACACTACATGCTGCGTGCCGGCATCTCGCTCATCAGCGAACATCGTCGCGGAGGACAGACCCTTAAGGAGATGGACGATGACATGAAAAAAGCCATGGAGGGCAAGGAACTCTATGGCATAGACATCAAGACCAACCGGTATGAGGCTTACATGAAACACGCATTCATTCTCAATAAGGAGCACGGCACCAATATTGCCCTCATGACTACAGGATCCATGCACCAGGAAGATGCCCTCTATGGACATAAGACCTACTACGTGAACGAGAAAAACCTGTATGCGTCACTCATGTTTGAGCACAACTTCAACAAGCAACACAACCTCTCAACAGGTGTGAGCCTCAACCACGATTACTTAGGACAGCAATATCGTCTCACCGATGACCAGACTCAAGCCAAGACAAGCGACAATGAGAAGGAAACCGTTCCGGGCATCTATGCCCAATACACCTATAATCTCAACAACAAGCTCATCATGATGGCAGGAATCCGTGCCGACCACAGCAATCTGTACGGCAACTTCGTCACACCACGTTTCCATGTGAAATGGCAGGCCAACGACATCATAGGCTTCCGCCTTTCTGCCGGCAAAGGCTATCGCTCAGTACATGCTCTTGCCGAAAACAACTATCTCCTGGCAAGCAGCAGAAGACTCGTCATCGACGACAACCTGAAACAGGAGGAAGCTTGGAACTATGGCATCAGCAGTCAGATGAACATACCGCTGTTTGGACAGACACTCAAGCTCAATGCTGAGTATTATTACACCAATTTCCAAAACCAGGCTGTCATCAACTTCGACAGTAATGTACACGAGGTTCGCATTTCCAATCTGGATGGCAAGAGCTATTCGCACGTGTTCCAGATAGACGCCACCTACCCCATCTTCAAAGGCATGACCCTTACAGCAGCCTATCGCCGCAACTATGTCAAGGAAACCTACGACGGCATACGTATGGACAAGCCTTTGCTCAGCAAGTACAAAGGTCTGGTTTCTGCCTCCTACAAGACTCCGCTCGGTCTTTGGCAGTTTGATGCCACCTTGCAGCTCAATGGCGGAGGAAGAATGCCACAAGCCTATACCCTTGCCAATGGCGAGCCTTCATGGGATCAGAACTTCAAGGCTTACACCTTGCTCAGTGCACAAATCACCCGTTGGTTCCGCCACTTCTCCATCTATATTGGAGGCGAAAACCTGACAGGCTTCAAGCAAAAGCACCCTGTAGTAGATGCCATGAACCCTTGGGGAAGCCAGTTTGACACCAATATGGTATGGGGTCCTATCAATGGAGCTATGGGCTATATCGGTATCCGTGTAAACTTCGGAAGACTCTAATCAAAAGGTGCTTTACCGACAGAGTTCTTACTTCGGGATAAGTAAAAACAAGAAATATTCATTATTAATTAAAGATTTTAATCATAAAAGAAAGGAAAAATTATGAAAAAGATTATGACAGTAACTGCCATGCTGGTATTTGCCATCAGCATGTTTGCAAAAGACATTAAGACAGTAGTGTTCACCACTCTTCCACAGATGCACTGTGAGAACTGCGAGAACAAGATCAAGGGCAACCTGCGCTTTGAGAAGGGAATCAAACAGATTACCACCAGCGTGCCCGACCAGAAAGTAACTATCGAGTATGATGCCGACAAGACTACTCCAGAGAACATTGCCAAGGGCTTTGCCAAGATTGGCTACGAGGCAACTGTTGTGACAGGCGAAGCCAAGAAGAAAGGATGCAGCGGATGCAGCAAGAAAGCTGATGCAACAAAAGACAGCTGCTGCAAGAAGGACGGCGAAAAGAAAGAAGGAAGCTGCTGCAGTCAGAAAGCAGAAGTAAAGAAAGAGGGTTGTGGTGGCTGCAGCAAGAAAGCCGATGCAACTAAAGGCAGCTGCTGCAAGAAGGACGGCGAGAAGAAAGAAGGAAGCTGCTGCAGTCAGAAAGCAGAAGTAAAGAAAGAAGGCTGTGGAGGTTGCAGCAAGAAAGCTGAGGCAATCAAAGGCAACTGCAGCACGAAGTAACGACAAGCAGGAGTAATACCTTTATTATAGAAAGAACCGTACTTAGTGTTAAAAGGACACAACAGTACGGTTCTTTTTTATTTCAATACACTGACTTACTTACATTACCCCTGTTTCTTTGCCTTTGTCACATGAACAGCAAAGGCTGCTATAACGACAAAGCAAACCAAAGGTACTATGAAGCCAACAGCCATGTCGGTTTCGCCAAGAGCACCCATCAGTACAGGAGCAATAGCTCCACCCACGATTCCCATGATGAGATAGGAAGAACCACGCTTCGTACTGCCGGCATCAAGTCCTCGCAATGCCAAGGCAAAGATAGTGGGAAACATGATGGACTCGCAAAGATAGGTCAACACCAAAGCCACTACAGCCAGCATACCAGCACCCAAGATAACCGCCAGCATACAGACTGAAGCGCCCAAGGCACAGATCAACAGCAAGATGTCTGCCTTGACATAGTTCATGCCCCAACTGCCCAACAATCGACCGACAAAGAAGAAGCCCATACCGCCAAACGACAGCATCAAGGCTGCATCACGAGCCGAAACAGAAGGAATACTCTCGGTGACATAATTGATAAAGAAACTGTTGATACCCGTCTGGGCAGCCACATAGAAGAAAATGGCTGTCAAACCGAAGACAAAGGTACGGGAATGCCACAACGACACCCCCGAAGCTGTCTCAGCATCCTGTTTCTCCTCTTTTATCTCAGGTAGCTTCACACGACCTATCACAATAGCAATAAGCAGCACGGCAATGCCTATAATGGTGTAAGGCAAAGCCACCGAACCACTGTTGCCATCGGCTCCACGGAAGACAAGAAGTCCTCCTACCAAAGGACCGACTATCCAGCCCAGTCCATTGAGCGACTGAGCCAGGTTGAGCCTTGAGGCTGAGGTCTCCTCATCGCCAAGGACAGCAATATAAGGATTGGATGCTGTTTCCAGACAGGTAAGTCCGCAGCCTATCACAAACAGGCAGACCAGGAAAAAGTTGAACGACATAATCATCTCGCCCGGAATGAAGAGCAAGGCACCAATGCCATAAAGCACCAGTCCTGTAAGCACTCCTGCCTTATAGCCCCACTTGCGGATAATGGTACCGGCAGGTATGGCCATGATAAAATAACCTCCATACACCATCGCCTGCACCAGGGCAGAGCGAGTCTTGGATATGACGAGGGCATCCTGATAGTGCTTGTTCAGAATATCAAGGATGCTATGAGCAAAACCCCAAAAGAAAAACAGCGATGCTATGAGCACGAAGGGCAGCAGATACTGCCCGGGAACAATCTTTTTCATCGTCACGTTACTTTCTTCTTATCGTTAGTGTGATGGCCTCAGGATGAGCTTCGGCAAATTTCTTCACATCGTCTACCACCAAGGCCAGATATCCACCGCCACCAGCTCCAGGCATCTTCCACGCCTTCACATCGGGCAGAGCTGAATACTTGTCAATATAACCTTGGACACAACCCTGAATCATGGCAGGGAACATACTAACCTGAGCATCAAACGAAGCCTTGTAGGCACGGGCGAAAGCCTCATAGTCCTTAGCCATAATGGCTTGCCAGCAGTCGTCGGCAGCCTGGGCCAAAGCCTTTACCTTCACCTCGGTGATATCCTTACCCTCGACCACAGAGCAGCCAGGTCGACGGGGTTCCATAGCTATCATGCAGAGATGTTCCTCCAGCCAGGAAAGTATCGACTCATCATCGCAACGCTCAAACTTCTCGGGCCAGAAACGGTTGTTGTAGTAATGACGGCACAAACCAGGAATACAGATTCCGATGGCATCCTGTGCTCCACTTACGATGCCATCATTGCGCTCAGGATCGTTCTCGAAACAGAAGACCAACTTCGACAAGATTTCAGGATCCATATCGGGCAACTTCACTGGCCATATCTTCTTGATCATGTTTCGGGTGGAGGTGGAAAGTCCACAGCGCTCGCGCACCTCAAAGGTAGGAACCAACGACATGGTAATGGCCCAACCTGGAGCATAACAGCTCACGTAAGGCTGATCAATCCATGTACCAGCCAGATCAAGACGAGTCGGCAAGGCACAGGTTCCGTTCTTGATATCTGTACTCGAACGGGCTGTCAGTCCCTCGGCAGGAGTACGCTCCAACACAACATACTCGATGCCATGCTCCTCGCAGAACTTTCGCTTGGTGTCGCTGCTTCCATCTTCATTCACAACAAACACGTCAGGATGCAGGAACTCCACCGTCGGCACAAAGTCCATGATGCCCGAACCGGCATTGATGAAAGCATCTTTCACGTATCGGATAGACTTTACCATGAACAGGCGTTCCTGCTCCGGATAGAAGGTTTTATGATGCTTATACTCCAAGATAGTGGAATCGGAACCTATGCCGACATACAACTCACCATACTGCGAAGCCTGACGGAAGAACTCCACATGTCCGCTGTGAAGGAGGTCATAACATCCGCTTACAAATACTTTTTTCATATCTGTTATTTATAATCTATTACTATTCATTTGCTTTAGCAATCGTGCAAAAATACAATTTTTCGCAGAGATAAAGGCACATAGTAGAGTTAAAGAAACAAAAGAGCCGACTATAAGTATAGGTTTTTAGCAAAATAGTTGTAACTTTGTACTGTCATTATCAAAATATAGACAGATATGGAGAAAGTAACTATCGTAAAGGTGGGCGGCGCCGTCGTTGAGGACAACGAGCAACTGGCACAACTCCTTACAGATTTTGCCGCCATACCAGGAAAGAAAGTACTGGTACACGGCGGAGGCAGACGCGCTACCAAAGTAGCAGCAGCCTTGGGTATAGAGAGCAAAATGGTGAATGGCAGACGCATCACCGACGCACAGATGCTGGAGGTGGTAACCATGGTATATGGAGGCTTAGTCAACAAGAACCTTGTAGCCAAGTTGCAAGCCAAGG
Source organism: Clostridia bacterium (assembly GCA_963587495.1). Classification (GTDB taxonomy): domain Bacteria; phylum Bacteroidota; class Bacteroidia; order Bacteroidales; family Bacteroidaceae; genus Prevotella. The sequence continues at coordinate 26,174 of CAVACC010000025.1, forward strand.
GCGTAAACGCACTCGGACTGACAGGTGCCGACATGGATGTGATACACAGCCACAAGCGTCCTGTCAAGGACGGAGTAGACTTCGGATATGTAGGCGACGTGGAACGCGCCAATGGCAAGATGCTGCAAACCCTTATCCAGGAAGGCATTACACCCGTCATGGCTCCATTGACTCACGACGGCAATGGCAATATCCTGAATACCAATGCCGACACCATAGCAAGCGAAACAGCCAAGGCTTTGGCTCCCTACTACGATGTGACACTGATATACAGTTTCGAGAAGAAGGGCGTACTTTCCAATCCCGATGACGACAACAGCGTGATTCCTGTCATCACACGAGCCGACTTCGAAAAATACCAGGCTGACGGAACCATCGGCGGAGGTATGATTCCAAAGATAGAGAATGCCCTTGCTGCCGTAGACGCAGGCGTGAAAGAGGTGATTATCACACTGGCAACAGCCATAGACGGCAAACAGGGAACCGTCATCAAGTGAAGAACGAAGAGGAAAAATATAAAGAGGGAAGAGTGAAGAACGCCACATCATAAGCGCCTCTCTCTTCGCTCCAAATTGTTAGAGATTGTTAAATATGAGCATTTTCAGCATTTGCCTGTAACTTTCTTGCAAGCAAATCGTCATTACAATTAGAGAGGATGAAAGAAATCAGTTTCAGAAACGATGTTTTGCCACTGAAGGACAAGCTCTTCAGACTGGCTCTGCGCATTACTCTCAACAGAGAGGAAGCCGAAGACATCGTGCAAGACACACTGATAAAAGTCTGGAACTCGCGCGACAGATGGCAACAGTTAGACTCCATCGAAGCCTACAGCCTCACTGTCGCAAGAAATCTCTCGCTCGACCGCATCAAGAAGATGGAGAATCAGAACGGATCGCTCGAAGATGAGAAGACAGAAAGGCCGGACGCCTCCTCGAATCCTTCGGAACGAATGATTCAGAAAGACAAACTGGACATCGTAAAGAGGATGATAGACGAACTTCCCGAAAAACAACGCAGTTGCATACAGCTACGCGATATTGAGGGAAAAGCCTATAAAGACATTGCCCAGATTCTCGGCATCACCGAAGAACAGGTAAAGATCAATATCTTCAGGGCTCGTCAAACAATAAAACAACGATTTCAACAATTCGACAAATATGGACTATAAGTACATCAAACAGCTTTTAGAGCGCTACTGGAATTGCGAGACCTCCCTCGAAGAGGAAGACATCCTCCGCACATTCTTCAGTCAGGAAGATATTCCTTCCGAGCTGGAGTCCTATAAGGCTCTCTTTACCTACGAGCTTGGCGAAAGCAAGAACGAGGCTCTGGGCGATGACTTTGACCAAAAGATGATGGACATCATAGAAGGCGAGGAAAGCCAGAAGCCAGAAAAGGCAAAGGTAATATCGCTGACAGAGCGACTGAAACCTCTGTTCAAGGCTGCGGCCATGGTGGCTATCTTCCTTACTCTGGGCAATGCCGCCCAAGTACCTTTCCAAAAAGATGCCGAATACGTAGGAAATACAGGAAACGGACAATCGGTTCACGGTGTATCAGTAGCTGCCATTGCCGACTCAGTATCGGTCGACTCCATGCAGCAATCCAATATCAACCAAGTGGCTGCCGACCCGGCTTCCAACATACTGAAATGATAAATTTCTATGCTTTCTCTATAAAATCATGTTTAGTAAAACAACTCTGAAACTGTGAAGTTTCATTTCTCTCAAATTTTTCATAACATACTAACGTAATAGTAGGGCTGCCAGGATTCTTGGCAGCCCGTGTTATTTATATACGTTTATCTGGCCTTATCACCCCAACAGCCTATGGCAGGAAGCGGATATAGGTTCTGTCGTCAAAACTCTTGTTGCCTTCTACAAGGCCTTTGGTTGCGATGAAACAGCTGATGTTTTGAGGATCGTTGGCGATTTGATTAGCCAAGGCTTCCTCACTCTCTGCCAAAGTTGGCTTGAGGAAAGGATAGCCATCGCTCGCCAATACTATCTCGGAAGAGGCAGAAACAGTCTCGGAAGATGCAGATACAGGCACTGCCTTTACTCCCTCCCGATAGATGGGGAATCCATCAATAACAGTATAAGTCTTGTTTTGTCCCGAAAGCATCGCCTCGACGAGCAAAGGCTCTATTTGCCTGCGAGCCTCAGCAGGAAGCATTCCTTCCTTTATCAAGGCAACGCGCCTCTCTGCAATCTCTTGCTCGTAGGGCTTACCGTTCTCATAGAGTTTCCCGCCGATGAGAGCCTGACAATCGCCCACCATCCACACCTCTTGCCTTGCCCTGCTGTAAATAACGGCAGAAGCCGTAAGGCGTTCCTCAGGATGCTGCAACAATCGCTCAGCCACGCCCAAAGGCTTATACACTTTATCGCATATATAATGCGTGATGCCTTGGCAGAAATCATCCGCCAAGGCATCCGCCTTCAATTCTTGTCTGATATATTCAGAGATGAGCATCATGGCATAACGTCCATTCTTCATCTCCGGATTGAGATGCTTTGGGGTCTTGCTCGTACTGCCGTCTATCACGGCGATGAAATCATCGGTCACGACCAGTCCATCCTCACAGGCCTCCTGGCTCTTCTTGCCAATAATGCTTTGTTCTATGACTATCATCTTATTATTATGCTTTTTTCATTCTGCTTACCAACTGCAGGAAACTCGGTATGAGAATGCACAAGGAGAAGCCTACAGCATAATATACCGTCTTCTCGTCGCCATGGAAGAGATCGATAAGCTTGCCGTCGGTCTGAGGCAGAAGATTGGTCAGGATATAAGCCATCGTGTTGTTAACCCAATGCAGCAGGATACCTGGCACAATGCTACGGGTGCGATAGTACATCCATCCTAAGAGAAGGCCCATGAGCAGGGCATTGACAAACTGGGCTGCATTGCCATGCACAGCACCAAAAATGGCTGCCGAAATCATGATAGCAACCCAATGGTTACGCTTACTCATCATGCCCAGCAAGGTACGGAGAATGGCACCACGGAAAACAACCTCCTCGGTCAATGGTGCCAGGATGCCTACAGCCACATACCCCCAGGGCTCTTTGAGCAGCCCTTCAAATATACGGCCTGTGGTCTCGTCCATTTCCAGTCCGATGTGCTCATACACAAACTCAAGTGGAATCATGGCACCCAAAGCAAACAAAGCTACCCAAAGAAGAGTGAGCCAAGGCTTGGACAACAGATAGTTGCGAGAGATGGGAGTCCACTTGGTCTTCAGAAAAACGACCAGGGTAATCACACTGCTGAACACCGAGGTAAGGGCAAGCAGCACGGGATTGTGCCCCGAAAGCATGGCTGTTCGCACATCTGCCAATTCCTCGTGCTGAACAAATGACCAGACAAGCATTCCCAAGAATGAAACTATATCAGTAAGCTGTACTACGACAAACACAATGCCATACAGCAGAATATCCATAACACCTTTCTTTACCTCTTTCATCGTTTGTATCTGTTTATTTAAATTTGTTTCTATTCGTTCTCTTTATCTTTCTGCAACAGCGCCACAACGGTTTCCTCGTCTTCACGGAGTTGCTCTGCAAGTTCTTCTGGCGACTCGAACTTACGCTCGCCTCTGACACGGTGCACAAAGCTCACCAACAGCAACTGACCATAAATGTCGCCATCAAAATGGAAGATATGTGTCTCGATCGTTGTGCGCTTTCCACCGAAAGTGGGACGCATGCCTATATTCATCATGCCCCACTTCATCTCCATCCCCTGCTCCAGCCTTACCTTGACGGCATAGACACCGGCGGCAGGAATCATTTGACGCAAATGGGAGATGTCTATGTTGGCAGTAGGGAAGCCTAATTTGCGACCCTCATGAAAGCCATTCACCACCTTGCCTACGATGGTATAAGGATAGCCCAAGCACATATTGGCAAGCTCCACCTCACCTTCGCGCAGAAAGGAACGGATGACCGAAGAGGACACATTGATGCCGTCGAGTTGGAATGCGTCATTGCGAACTACCTCCATGTTCATCTCACGTCCATAGCGCACATAATCATCGAAGGTTTCCTCACGGTTGCGACCGAAGCGATGGTCGTAACCGATAAAGAGTGATTTCACGCTCAACTGATTGCACAGCACCTTGCTCATAAACTCCTTGGCAGAAAGCGATGCCATCTCTTTATCGAAATGCAGCACCACCACATTGTCTATATCGGTGCGGGAGAGGAGAAGCAACTTAGAGTCGAGTGTACTCAACAACTCTGGCTGATAGTCGCTCTGCAACACCTTGCGCGGATGCTCGTCGAAGGTGATGACCGTTGCCTCAAGTCCCTGGCTGTGGGCTTTCTCCACCAGTTGACGTATGAGATACTGGTGTCCTCTGTGCACTCCGTCGAAAAAGCCGATAGTGGCCACACAGGGCTTCAAAGACTTGATGGCAGTACCGTCTTTCAGCCTACATCCGTCCTGAATAGTATAATATACTGTTTTCATCTTGTTTTCCTGTCTTTATTCCTCCTGATGACACATTGCTCGCTTCGCAGCACGATACAGTTCGCCTGTCCAAAGAACGAGCGAGGTTGAGCCTATAATAATTGCCCACTCTTTAAGCGAGAGAGGCTGGGTGCGGAACATTTCACCACCGAAAGTGACGATGAGCCACTGACCTGCCAAGACCAGCAGAAGCACCAACTGCATGCCCTTATCCTGGAGGAAGTGACGGAATGCAGACCTGTTGCTGCCCAAAGCTTTGGCATTGAAGAGGTTCCAGAACTGCAGCATCACAAACGTGGTGAAGAACCATGTCAGTTCGTGCGTATCGACTCCTCCCCTGCCACGACGCTCACAATATACCAGGAAAGCAAACATCACGACAAAGAAACTGATGCCACAGAAAAGAATTCCTGCACCCATGCTGCGGGTAATGATAAAGTCGGAAGCCTTGCGGGGCTTTTCCTTCATCACCTCGTGCGAAGGAGGCAAAGAGGCTAAAGCCAAGGCTGCAAAGGTGTCCATTATCAGGTTGACCCACAATATCTGGGTAACGGTAAGCGGCATTTCGGTGCCTATGATCGAACCGCCAAGCACCAGGAGCAAGGCAGCCACATTGACCACCAACTGGAAAAAGAGGAAACGCTGAAGGTTGCGGTAAAGCGAGCGTCCCCACATCACGGCATTGGCTATCGACTTGAACGAATCGTCGAGCAAGGTCATATCCGAGGCTTCCTTGGCTACCGATGTGCCCGAACCTAACGAAAGCCCTACATGGGCATAGTGTAGCGCCGGAGCATCATTGGTTCCGTCACCTGTTACCGCCACCACCTCGCCATGTTTCTGAAGCATGGCCACCAATCGCTGTTTGTCAGTAGGACGGGCACGGCTCATCACACGGATATTCTGTGCGCGTTTATAGGCTTCCTCATCCGAGAGAGCCTCCCACTGTTCGCCCGTTATCATCTGTTCCTCAAGCGGAGTCATCTCGCCATCAGCCCCTATGCTTGTATTGTCTTCCTCGAAGATGCCTATCTGCTTGCCTATCTCGAAAGCCGTAGCTGCCGTGTCGCCCGTCACCATCTTGACTTCTATACCTGCCTTTCTGCACTCCTGCACTGCTGCGGGAACCTCCTTGCGCAGAGGATCGGTAATGGCAACAATGGCCTGCAAAGTCATCTTCTCGTCTTCTGCCTTCTGACAGGCAAAGGCTAATGTACGCATCGCCTTGCGCTGGAAGTCAGCAAGCTCTTCCTGTGCTTTCTGCTTTTCCTTATCGTCCAAGTCGCACTTTTCCAGCACAATCTCGGGAGCTCCCTTCACAAAAAGATACTGTGTGCCTTCTGCAAGAACACGGGTGGACATATACTTTCGCTCGGTCGAGAATGGTTGCTGACTCACCACGGTGCACTGTTTGCGCAACTCGGCATAGTCGTGCCCCTTTGCTTTGAGCCAGAGCAGCAAAGCCGACTCGGTAGGATTGCCTATACCTCGGTCGTTATCCAGTTCGGCTGTGGTGTTGACGGCTATCGCTAAGTGGAGCAACTGCTCGCTTCCCTGTTTCAGCAAGAGGGTGTCCACCTGCATCTGATTCTGCGTCAGTGTACCTGTTTTGTCGGTACAAATCACGGTGACCGCTCCCATCGTCTCACAGGCATGAAGCTTGCGCACAAGATTGTTCGACTTGAGCATTCTTCGCATATTGAGAGCCAAGGAGAGTGTGACTGCCATAGGCAAACCTTCGGGCACAGCCATCACTATCAGTGTGACAGCCATCATGAAATACTCCAACACAAGGTCGGCCATATAAAGATAATCCTTGCCTCCCCATACAGGATTGGTCAGGATATCGTGACCGAGAAACAGTACAAAAGCGGCTACCGAAACGATTGAGCCCACCTTGGAAATCATAGTAGCCAACTTGTCCAACTGCACATAGAGAGGAGTCTTCACCGCCGTCTGCTCGGTCGACTTGGCCGCCACCTTGCCTATTTCAGTAGCATCGCCTACTGCCGTCACCCTGAATTCTCCACGTCCATTCATCACCATGGTAGAACGCAAAACCACATTGCGGGCATAAGCCCCGTCGCCACCTTCATCGAGCGATTTCTCTGTCATAGGCTCACCGGTAAGCGATGACTCGTTGATCTGCAAATCTGCACAAGAGAGCAAGACGCCATCGGCTGGCACCTCATCGCCCACCTCTATCAACACTATATCATCTACCACCACATCGCGGCGGGGAATCTCTACCACCCTCCCGTTTCGGCGTACCTTTACAGGCTGTTCCTCGCTCAAGGCTGTAAGGATATGAAACTTCTTGGCAGCATCCCGCTCGAAATAGAAGCCCACCGTTGTGGCCAAGAATACAGCCACAAAGATGCCTATCGTCTCCATAAAGTTGTGCTCTATGAAGGCCAGGACCAGAGAGATCAAGGCTGCTACAAGAAGTATTTGGATAATAGGATCACGATACTTATCCAAATAGAGTTTCCATAATGATATACGACGAGGAGGTGTGAGAACATTGAGTCCACACCTCTTTCTACTTTGTCCAACTTGCTCGTCGGAAAGACCTGAATTACTATTTATTTCTTTTGCCATTTGTCATGAAGCACTTCGTGTGCTATAAGATGATGGTGCAAAGATACGGCATTTTTCTGATTAATCGAAAAAAATGCCCAAAATATTTGGTTATTTAGCAAAAAGCTATTACCTTTGCAGCCGAATTGCAAAATTCACGGACTTGTAGCTCAGTTGGTTAGAGCAACAGACTCATAATCTGGAGGTCCCAGGTTCAAGCCCTGGCTGGTCCACGCTTCTATTACAGCGACTTATGCTTCGGCGTAGGCCGCTGTTTTTATTTTATGAGAAATATGATCATGAAAGATTTACGCAGAAAACAAGTAGTATCCATCCAATACTACAACTCACCTTGTGGCGAAATCATCTTGGCATCGGCAGGCGACTGTCTATGCCTGTGCGATTGGAACAAAATGCCATGTGCCGAACGCAACAAGCGCCGGCTCATGCGACTGCTGAATGCAGAATGCATCATTGCCCCCTCTGCCGTCCTGAAAGAAACAAAGAAAGAACTTGATGAGTATTTCGCAGGCAAGCGCCATACATTCGAGATTCCCTTACATCCCGTTGGTACCGACTTCCAAAAACAAGTATGGCAAGCCTTACTCGAAATTCCGTATGGAGAAACAAGAACTTACAAAGAGATTGCCCAAAAGGTGAACAATCTCAAGGGTATAAGAGCTGTGGCACAAGCCATCGGTGCCAATGGCATCAGCATCCTCATTCCCTGTCATCGTGTCATTGGCACCAACAGATCCTTGACAGGATACGCAGGAGGCATTGAAGCAAAAAGATTACTGCTGAATACAGAATACCAAAATACATCTTATGGCTGAACCAACAACTCAACTTCTATAACTTCTGAACCCAGCGAAAGATGAGTAAACTTATTAACTCCATTTCCCCATTTGAGAAAGCCAAGTTGGGCATATTACTTCCCATTGCCGTACAATTGCTTCTTGAAAGGCACTATTGTGCCATAAGTAGGCACTTTTATTGCATCAGTTTTTATAAAATTAGCATCAGTAATTATAAAAATGGATCACGCAAAAATCCTTCACCCTTCATCTGTACGCGTGAAATGCCGATAAACACAGGGGTTCTGAGACTGAAATGCAAATTTTAACCCTTCATCACCCTTCATTACCCTTCATCTTTTTGCCATTTTCAGATTTCGACAGACTGACAGAGCTTGGCTCATGCGTCTATTAAGACCTGTCCAGGGCGTCTATTATGACCAAGCCTGGCTGTCTATTAAGACCTGGTTAAGGCATTTATGATGCTTGTATTGAGGCTTAAATCTTTATCAGACAAGTTGACTTTCAACTTCAAGAGATTCTTGTGTTTCGCCCTTTATAAGAGCTCTTGATTGAACGATGGAAAGTATAAACGCGGAGCCGCTTACTCAATCTGATAGAAGTATCATAAAAAACGTCATCTAAGTATCACAAAATCGTCATGAGGCATTATGCATAAAAGCAAAGCCGCCGATCTGCAAGGAGTGCCCAAAAATCGTCCGGCTTTTGGGCACTCTGTGCACACCGCACGGGCAATAAATGCCCATCCCTTGGTCTGTTGATGCCCATCCCTTGGTCCCTGAGTGCCCGCCGCTTGGTCCCTGAATGCCCACTTGACGGGTAAGACAGATCACCTGATGGTCTCTGGCAGAACGGCTTATGTGATTTTATTCCTAATCCAGCTTGTCAATCTTTTCTCTTATTCATAGTTTGTATTGACATTCTTTACATACTGGAAAAGTAGGTGCTAATTTTTTTTCAAACTGTTGAACTTTAGCAAGTTCAGAAGTTATTGAAGTTAAAGTAGTTATCACTTCCTTCGGTCGTTAGAAGTTATTGCCAACAGCCTTTTTGGTTGAATATTTATCTATAAAGCATATGGCTCTAACTTCTCTAACTTCTTTAAATTCTTTAACTTCCCCATTTGCGAAAGTTGAGTTAACGAACTTAAAATATCAAGCCGTAACCGTTAATTCTACGAAAGAAAACTGCGGGAATCCGCAAAAATCCTACGCAGAATCCATAAAAGTATTCATTTTGCGAAAGAAAAATGCGGAAATCCGCAAAAATCTTTCCTGTTATGATTGTAAATAGAGAAAAATATCTACCTTTGCTACGTATAGACGATAGTTTTATGAAGTATGTGATAACAGGCGACATCATCAAGAAATACCAAAACGATGACGGCATCGTATTTATGGACGTATTTGATTT
>CAVACC010000026.1:0-35385 GCA_963587495.1 Clostridia bacterium
TCGTGCTTTTTATTCCAAATAGAGTTTCCGAGGCTCTTGGCTAAACGCGAAATAATAGCGAATGCATGATTTTACCCACAATGTATTTTGGTTTAATCCTTGTAAAAGGAAGAATCCAAATGCAAAAGTACTAAAAATATCCGATATTGCAACATTCTTAGAAAAATATTTGGAGATTCTCGCAATATTTTTGTCATCATATAAGAGATTAAGTGTGCATCCTTTCTTTTGACGTGCTAAATCTTTTCATTACCTTATTAAAGCCTCTTTTTAAAGAATGTTAAATGTAGAGAAAAAGTTTGCGTTTTGAATAATATTCTCTATTTTTGCACATAGAATGTTTAATAAAGTGTAGTTTTGCATACTGCATGATAAAAATAAATTAATTATGAAGCCAAACATGATTAAAGAAACTATCGCTAAGAGACTGCAGGACTTCCGCAAAATGATGGGGTTGTCGCAAGCAGCATTAGCAAAGAAAACTGAGACCATTACGAAGTCTTCTATCGAGAAAATCGAGAAGGCTGAGATGATGCCAGCTCCACAAACGCTTTCGATGTTAGCGGATGTTTTGGGAGTGATGACGGATGATTTGATACGTCCGTATGTTGTCAATGTAGATTATAGTAAGGTACGTTATCGCAAGCGTAGCAAGATGCCAAAGAAAGAAGTGGAACGACTTCAGAGACTTTATGGCAACAAGTTGGAGAGATATATTGAGGTGGAGCGACTTCTCGGTGCAGAAGTAGCATTTACGCTCAACTATGATGATGTTCCAGTACGTTGCTATCGTGATGCACAGCGTGTGGCTCAGCTGTTCCGTAAGGATATGGGATGGGGTAAGTTTCCTGTCATTTCACCTATCCAACAGCTGGAAATGAAGGGTGTCAAGGTGTTTGTCCTTGATGAGCAGGAAAGTGCGAACAAGGATTTTGATGGAATGTGTTACAAAGAGGGAACAATGGCTGTGGTGATATTGAAGAAGTGCGAGAATACCGAGCACGACCGCTTTACTTTGTTCCATGAGATGGGACACTTGCTGATGAACACAGGTGATTTGGAAGGCAAAGAGTTGGAGAGCCTTTGCAATGCCTTTGCTTCGGAGGTTCTCTTTCCGGAGGAAGCCTTTGTCAAATATTTCTGGGAAGGGTGTCGAATTTATCCTAATACCTTGAAGATGCTCCAGCGAGAATGGGGAATTTCTTGCGATGCTCAGATGTATAAGGCGAAGGAACTTGGCATCATAAACCATAATCGTTATATTGGATATTGGGTGCGTAAGAATCGAGACGAGGAGTTGAAAGCTTGGATGAGTGAGTCGGTGTATCTGGCAGAGAATACCAACCGCTTTGAGTCTCTCGTGTATCGTGCATTAAGCGAATTTAAGATAACAACAACCAAGGCTGCAGCTCTGTTAGGGATGTCTGTGGAGGAATTGAACAAACTCAATGATTTTGCTAATTCATAATAAAGAAAGGAGGTAAGATGAATATCATCATCAATGATATAACCATACTCTCAGAACTTGTCGGTACTATCAACAAGGCTGATTTGGATTTCATGGGTATCACTTTTCATACGATACCTATGGCAATAGATAAGTCTCAGCAATCAGCGGCTGAGGATTTGAAGGAAGCAGATGTCCTTGCCTGTCATACGCTTGATCAGGAGGAAGACACCTTGTGGATTGCTGAACATCTATCCTGCGATGTGGGTTTTGGAGATTTATCCATTATCCGTTATGCGCTTATTCATCAACTTACGCTTCTTACCAACGATCCTGTTCTCACGAACAAGGCTCGTGGCTTAGGAGTCGAAGTGGTGGATGTGAATTATCTGAAAGTTGCCATGGAGGACAATGTTGTGGCTGATGAAAAACAGACAGAAGCTTATCTTGCCCGTATCTTCCGACACCGACCAGGTCATTGGAACTGGTTTAGATCGCAGCATCTGCAGTTGGGAAAAATCGCAGCTCTTTTGTAAGCTAAAGAATATTGTATAAGTAAAAAAGATTGTAATTAGGGACAACTAATGACAGAGCAAGCACCCCATATGGATTCTGATTTGGAAGAGCGTTTTAAGCGCCTTGCCAATCGCAGTGCCGAAGAGATTTTCTTCGACACTTTTGGTGGTGCATTTCAAAATTATACCAAAGCGAAAAACAAAGAGGTTGAAGAATTAAAAAATGCCTATAATACGATAAAAGCCCAGAATGAATATCTCGTGAAATTGTTGAAACAGAATGGTATTCCTGTTCCGGACTTCTCTTTGGGTGTTCCTCCTTCGATACCAGAGGATGCTGTGAAAAACAAAAAAGTAAAACACTTTAAGGATTTGATACAGGTTGCCGATAAGAAAGGACTTCTTTCTCGTCTTCATAAACGTATAGATGGCTTGGGCGGAAAAAACGTAGCACTTATTCTATTAAGAGCAAAGGAAGACAAACAGATTAGTAAGTTACCATCTAAAAAAGAGTTTTGTAGTGAGTTTAGATTAGAAGGAAATTGGCGAAGTATCAGTCATTTCTTTAGTCCAAACTGTATCCCTACCCCAGATATATCTGCTGTCGTCATATAGTTGGAGGATTTTCGTTTCCAATTATTTCCTTTTTTTTCTTTTTGTTTCTTAGGAAACATTTGGAAATGAGAAATTTTCATATCTATCATCTGATTGATTACTTTTGTATCAGCAATGACAAAGAAAATGGTCAAGCGAAGACCGAAGGCCTGTTTTGCTTCTTTGTTATTTGTCAGACACCCCTTTTGCAAAACGGAGGGTACTGTCGGAAAGATATAAGGTTATGAATAAAATTGTAACCATGGGAAGTTCTCAGCTCAAACAAGAAAGTACTCCTCGTCTCATCGGAGAAATCCTACAGGAGTATTTGCTCCACAGTAATCAACCTCTGGCTGAAGAGTATCGCAGAAGAGGGGGAGAGAAACTGAAAAGTATGTTTGAGGGAAAACGTGCCGAAAACACAAGTGACGAACTGACTAAAGATGCTGCGCCATGGAAGAAGTGATGAAATATAGGTTCAGCCTCTTTGCCCCAGGTATCAACACACCGAAGGGGCAGCATCCTTACAAGCAGGGGACATTCATGGATGTCTATAATTGGATGAACTCCACGAAGTTGATGGAACTTACACAACAGTTGCGTGGCATCAAGGACGAGAAAGAGCAGAAGGCGTTCAAGGCAAGCAGATTGCCCTTCGTGACATTCAGTGGCATGTTCGACTATCGCAGGCAAGAGGGACTTATCCAACACTCCGAACTCCAATGTTTCGACTTCGACCACCTCGGTGGCAGGGAGAACTTATGGAGGGTGAGACAACAATTGGAGAATGACCCTTATTTAGAGACCATGCTTATGTTTACCAGTCCTCGGGGCGACGGAGTGAAATGGGTTACGAAAGTAGACCTGACCCGTGGACCGCATGAGAAATGGTACATAGCGATACGCACATATCTCGCGCAGACATATGGTCTGCAGGCAGACTCGGCTCCAGCCAATGTGGCTTCGGCTTGTTTCCTGTGCTGGGATGCAAGTATGGTAATTAATCCTAAGTTTAATTTATTTTAAATTGTAAATATTATGAATAACAATAAAATAAACAATGAGGTCAATCTGAATGACTTCGATTTAGAGGGTTTCGCTCACAGGTCACATCAGGCTGATAAAAGCGAGCGCAGTAGAGTTTTGGCACCCGAGGTGATGAACGCCTCTGCTGTCCCCGACGATACGTATGATGAGGTGACGGCCGTAGCCGGGGAACTTGTTTCTCGCGGTATCGATATCACCACACCCTATGATAACTGGATACACCTTGGTTTTGCCCTTGCCAATGGGTTGGGTGAGAGGGGCAGAGAGCTTTTCCACCAGCTGAGCGCTATGAATGCGGAGTACGAACAGAGGGAGTGCGACAAGAAGTATTCCAGTCTTTTGAAGGGTGGAAGGGAAGGCATCACCATCGGCACTTTCTTCAAAATGGCACAGGATGCAGGCATCAACCTGAGCGAATTGGCACGACAGAGGGTGCGTTCCGAACATCTCCAGGAGATGAACGATCGGCCACTTTACGCCACTTACGCCAAAGCGCCAAGTGGCGCAAATATAGAAAATATAGAAAAAAACAGTATTTATGGTACTTTTGGTACTGAAATGCCACATGGCGCTTTGGCGCAAGTGGCGCAAACTTATGCTACTGGTTACACTTTCTCCGACAAAATGGAGAAGGATGAATGGCCCGGTATCCTTCGAAATATCTACACCATTCATCATGACACTGTGAGCAGAGACAAAATGATTCTGGGTGTTCTGAATGTGGTGTCGGGACTGATGGGTGGAGCCAATGGCTCGGTAGAAGAGCAAAGTGGTATCTATGGTATCTATGATGGTCGCCGTGTGTATGCACCGCTCTTTACCCTCATGTATGGTTCTGCCGCTACCAAGAAGGGCGAATTGATATTCTGCAAGCTGTTGGCACAGCCCGAGAAAAAGGAGATGCGCCGGGAATATGAGGCAGCGAAAGCTCAATACGATATAGAGCTTGCTGCCTATGAGGCTCAGGGCAAGGGTAAAGGAAGGGGTGAGCGTGGACCGGCCCCCAAGGAACCTGTCTTTCGGGATCCATTCATGCCCGGCAACAGCTCTACTTCTGCCGTATATCGTGCCCTTGATGCCAATGGGGGATGGGGCATCATGTTTGAGACTGAGGCCGACACTGTGTCCAACATGATGAGTTCCGACTATGGCGACTACTCCGACTGTCTGCGCAAGGTGTATCATCACGAAACCATTTCCATGAACCGTGTGAGCGAGAAGCTTCATATCGACATCGAAAGTCCGCGCCTCTCTGCTTTCATCACCTGTACCCCTGGGCAGGTTCCACGTCTTTTCCCATCCTTTGAGAATGGATTGGGCAGCAGGTTCCAGTTCTATGAACTGCCCGACGACAAGGTGGAGTTTCATGATGTGTTCGCCCATAGCGACGACCCCCTGGAGGATGCTTACAAGCAGATGGGCGATGAGCTGCTGCCCCTCTATCACGCCCTGTCGCAGAGAAAGGGCAATCCTATCCATTTTGTCTTGAGCGCATCACAGCAGAAGGAGTTCCTCTCCACCTTCGGTGAGATGCTGAAAGAGCAGTTCCAGATGTTGGGAAGCGGCATCAGTGCCTTTGTGCTTCGTATGGCTCTCGCCAACTTTCGCTATGCGATGGTGTTGACGGCACTGCGTCGTTTGTCTGACTGGAACAAGAAGGACGACCTCTTCTCAGCTGATGAGCGGGCCTTGGTGTGCGACGACCGTGATTTCCATGCGGCGATGTGTATCACGGAGTGTCTCATCAATCATACAGCTCGTGTATATGCGGTGTTGGCCAAGGAGAATGAGAATCCTTTTGCCAACATGGGTGTGAATATAAAGCCAAACGAACTTGACATCTACCGGTCGCTTCCTGATGGCGAGTTTTGCACAGCCGACTTCTTAGCTTTGGCAGAGACAAAGAAAGTTCCCAATCGAACCGCCACCCGAATGCTTACACAGATGTGCGATAATTATCGCATCATCGATAAAGTGAAGCGTGGCGTGTACCGCAAGGCTGCCCCCAGAGAGGAATAATCAGCATGTCTGGGGGCGTAAGTATCATCTTTGTGAGTGCCAAGTATGCACTTGGCAGTGCTTAGTATGATACTTATGCCCTGTAATGCCAGGCTGCAATCAAGTATATCGTATGACCATATAAGATCGATAATAGTTATGCAAGAATTCAAAATCAAGGCATACGGCAAGTCAGAACTTGCCCTGCAATATTTTCCAGAAGCGGCATCAGCCCACACGGCGGTCAACCATCTCATGTCGTGGATTCGGCGCAATCCGGTGTTGACGGAGGAGCTCACGCGGCTGGGCTATCGCAAATCGGCCAAGTATTTCACCCCCAAGGAAGTGGGGAAGATTGTGGAATACCTCGGTGAACCATAACATGAAAGGGGACATTTCCTGCCTGTAGCTGAGGCTGAGACAAGGGAATGTCCCCTTAAAGTATGTCATCTCACGCAACGTATGCTATACAAGTACACTCTTCTGTTGTCAAAAATTATAATGTAGCCAAGTCGAAATACAAAAGCCTTGTAGAATCATCCTTGTCTTCATCGCTCAGGGGAGCAAAGCCGTTAAGTCTTCGTCTCCACAATCAAAGGCTTCTACCTTCTCGTCTTCTTCGAGGCGTAGGATATGGATGTTGGAATAGTCCATTAGCATGAAACTTTAACAATTCCAGGGATAGCGTTGCCTTCTTTTCGCATTTGTTCGCCGCGCTGTAAAGCTGCGAGCATTACTTGATAATGCTCCATTCGCACCTTCTTTTGTTCTGGAGATTCCTTTTGGATATTCTTCATCCTATCCTCGAATCTACGGGCGTCTTCACCATATAGAATTGGCGTTTCTTTGATTGGTCTTGCCATAAATTGGTTCCTCCTTATTTGTTGATGTTGTTGTTATGATAGTTCGGAAAATCTTACTTTAGAAAGTTGCTTTGACAGAAAGTCAAGCCATTTTATAGGTGCAAAGTTACGTTTAATATACCTAAATACCAAATTTTCAGGAAGAAAAGTCGATGAGAATGCTATAAAAACATCAAATAGGCAAGTCTTTCTCTTCTTTTTCGTTTAATAACGTATGTCATCTCACGCAACGTATGCTATCGTCATATCGGCCATGAAAAAAGTGGTATCTTTGCTATGTAAATCAAGGAGGTTTACCCGATGAGGCTCCCCAAGC
Source organism: Clostridia bacterium (assembly GCA_963587495.1). GTDB lineage: Bacteria > Bacteroidota > Bacteroidia > Bacteroidales > Bacteroidaceae > Prevotella. Next base: position 6,781 of record CAVACC010000026.1, read on the forward strand.
CCAAGAACAGAGGCGACGGATCCTAAGCCAGTGAGAGGGGGTGGAGGCTGAATCGGCAGTGATTAACTCAAAATTTTTACAGCTATGATTAAGTACGTATTAAAGGAAAACAAGAACAAGAAGAGTCTTGCATTCGGCAAGTGGTATGCTTTTCCAGTCGTTGACGAAACCATCGACCTGTCCGACCTCGCCAAGCACATGGAGGAACACAACACCGGTTTCTCTGAGGCCATGTGTCTCGGCATGATGACCGCCATGGTGAAGTGTGTCAAGGAGCAGCTCCTGGCCGGCAAGAATGTGAAGATCGACAACCTGGCCATCTTCTCTGTGGGTATCCGCAACAAGGAGGGCGCCAAGACCGAGGCCGAGTTCACCGTGGCCGGCAACATCAGCGGACTGAAGTTGCGTGCCCGTGCCACGGGTACTCTGAGCAATGCCAACCTCTACAACCAGGCCAATGTGCGCAAGGTGAGTGCCACCGTAGGCAGCACCTCTACTGGCGACAACAAGCCTTCGGGCGGTGGAAGCACTCCTTCTACTGGCGGCAGCACTCCTTCGGGCGGTGACTCCACGGGTGGTACCAATCCTCCAGGCGGAGAAGGCACCGATGCAGAGTAGTCTGCAACTCTCAGTTTCTTTCCCCCAGACCCTATATCAATCACCCAGGGTCTGGGGGATTTTTTTCGTCATTTTCCATATAAATGGGGATTGCACAGCGCAGAAAAACTTCGTACCTTTGCACCCGAAAACAGAAAACAACAAAAAAGTTTGGTCAAGACAAAAAAGTAAAGGTACATGTCACAAAGAATCATGATGGGCGTTGCCATGATATTGGCAGCAGCAACAGGCAAAGCAGAGAGTATTTCGGTGGATAGCAGTAAGGTGTACGACATAGACGAGGTGATCGTCGTGTCGCAACCCAAGGAGGCTTTCCGCCTGCGTCAGCAACCACTAAGCAGCACTTCTTTCGGAAACTTCGAGATGAACAGGTTGGGAGCCCGCGACCTGCGCGAGCTGTCGTCGTATATCCCCAACTTCGTAATGCCCAACTATGGCAGCCGTCTCTCGTCGGCAGTCTATGTGAGAGGTATAGGCAGCCGTGTGAACAGCCCTGCCATCGGTGTATACGTGGACGGAATACCCGTGATGAGCAAGTCGGCTTTCAATCTACACACCTATCAGCTGAGCCGTGTGGACGTGCTGCGAGGTCCGCAGGGCACACTCTACGGTCAGAATACCGAGGGCGGACTGGTGAGACTCTATTCGCGCAATGCCTTCGACTATCAGGGTACCGACGTGAGGATAGGCTATGGCAGTCGTCGTTACAGCAATCTTGAGGCTTCTCACTATCAGCGATTGGGAGAGGATGTAGCCCTGATGGTGGGCGGATTCTACAATGCGCAGACAGGCTTCTTCCGCAATACCACCACGGGCGAGAGAGCTGACGACTACCAGGAGGCTGGCGGAAAGCTGATGCTGACCGGTAGACTGCACTCGGGATGGAAGGTGAATGTGACGGCCGACTATCAGTATGTAGACCAGAGTGCCTTCCCCTATGGATCGCTCGACCTGAATACGGGCAAGGCAGAGCAGCCTGCATCGACCTTCCCAGGCAGCTATCGCCGCAACAATCTCATCACCGGACTCACACTGAGCTACGATGCCAACACCTTCTCGCTGGCATCCACCACGAGCTATCAGTATCTGAAAGACCACATGTACATGGATCAGGACTATCTGGAGGCTGACTATATGCGCATGATGCAGGACCAGTTGCAGAACGCCATGACACAGGAGTTCTCGCTGAAGAGCCGTAAACCCGTAGGAGGCGTGTGGCACTGGGCTGCGGGAGCCTTCTTCTCGGCACAATGGCTGAAGACCAACGGCCCCGTGTTCTTCGACTCTGCCATGACCACTCCCATAGGCAATGCCATACAGCAGCAGATGTATGGCGCCATGTTGCAGTCTATGGCCCAGCGCATGATGCGTCCCGGCATGACCCAGGAACAGGCTCTCGCCTTGGCTGCACAGACGATAGAAAGGGCAGGAGGTGTGAGCATGGACGTGGAGATGGGAGCCCCCGGAACCTATCGCACACCCCAGTACAACATCGGCTTCTATCACGAGAGCAACATCGACATCACCCCACGACTGGTACTCACCCTCGGTGCCCGCTACGACTATATGCTCACCAAGATACACTATGAGAGCATGGCATACATGAAGATGAATGCCAACGTGATGGGCTCAAAGGCCACGAACACCCTGCGCTCGATGCTCGACGGCAAGGCACACGATGGCTTCGAGCAGCTGCTCCCCAAGCTGGGACTGAGCTATCGATTGGACTCAAAGGGCAGCAACGTGTATGCCACCCTGAGCAAAGGTTATCGCGCAGGAGGCTACAACATACAGATGTTCAGCGACATCCTGCAGACCGAACTCAACGCCAACCGTCAGCAGGCCATGAGAGGAAGCTACGATGTGCCCCATACGCCGGAAGACTATGACAAAGTGAACAACACCATCGCCTACAAGCCCGAAACTTCGTGGAACTATGAGGCGGGAACGCATCTCAACCTCATGGACGGCCAGTTGCATGTGGATGTGAGCACCTACTATATGAAGGTGAAAAACCAGCAGCTGTCGGTGATGGCTGGCAACTATGGTTTCGGACGAATGATGGTGAATGCCGGCAAAAGCCATACCTGCGGACTGGAGCTGTCGGCCAAGGGACAGGTCGTGGACGGACACTTAGACTGGATGCTGTCGTATGGCTATACCCGTGCCGTGTTCGACGAGTATGTAGACGGTGAGGGCGATGAGGCTGTGAGCTACGGGGACAAGTACGTGCCCTATGTGCCACAGCACACCCTGGCAGCCTCGGCCGACTATCGCTTCGACATGGGCAAGTCGTGGCTCAGAAGCATCACCCTCGGTGCCAACGTCAACGCACAGGGCAAGACCTACTGGGACAATGCCAACACCTATGCACAGAAGTTCTATGCCGTGGCAGGCGCACATGTTGATGCCGACATGGGAACGGTGGTGGTGAGTCTGTGGGGACGCAACCTGAGCAACACCCGCTACAACACCTTCGCCGTGGACAATGCAGCCACAGGCACCAAGCAGTATTTTGCCCAGAGAGGCAATCCCATACAGTGTGGAGTCGACGTAAGACTGCATTTTTAGAAAAAAAGTGCAGCCAAAACGTAACATTTTATACATAAATATTCCATAATCGCAAATTTTGTATTACCTTTGCACCGGAATTTTGATTCTTACACACATTAACATAAAATTTTATGGGAGGCATTTTCGGGACAATATCCAAGAAAAGCTGTGTCGCAGACCTGTTCTACGGCACCGATTACAATTCACATCTCGGCACACGTCGAGGCGGTTTGGCAACATTCAGCAAGGAGAAGGGATTCATACGGTCCATCCACAACCTGGAGAGTTCTTACTTCCGTACCAAGTTTGAGCCATCACTCGACAAGTTCGAAGGCAGCACATCGGGTATCGGAGTCATCAGCGATACAGATGCCCAGCCACTCATCATGAACTCGCATCTTGGCAGATTCGCCATCTGTACGGTGGCCAAGATTCTGAATATAGAGGAACTTACCAAGGACCTGCTCGACAAGAACATGCACTTCGCTGAAATGTCGTCGGGCAAGACCAACCCTACGGAGCTCATCGCCTTGCTCATTATTCAAGGCAAGACCTTCAAAGAGGGTATCGAAAATGTATATCACCACATCAAGGGTTCCTGCACTATGCTCATCCTGACCGAGGACGGCATTATCTGTGCACGCGACAGCTGGGGACGCACACCTATTATAATAGGTAAGAAGGAAGGTGCCTATGCTGCTTCGAGCGAGTCGACCTCGTTTCCTAACCTCGACTTCGAGGTGGAGTATAATGTAGGTCCGGGCGAGATTGTCAAGATCACAGCCGACGGCATGGAGCAGATACGTCCTGCCAACAAGCGTATGCAGGTTTGCTCATTCCTCTGGGTGTACTATGGTTTCCCTACTTCTACCTACGAGGGCAGAAACGTGGAGGAAGTGCGCTTCAAGAATGGTTTCAACATGGCTAAGACCGACGGAGTGGAGGTGGACTGCTGCAGCGGTATCCCCGACTCGGGCACAGGTATGGCGATGGGTTATGCTGCCGGCAAGCAAGTGCCTTACCAGCGTTGCATCGCCAAGTATACTCCCACCTGGCCACGTTCGTTCACACCTTCCAACCAGGCCATGCGCTCGTTGGTGGCCAAGATGAAACTCATCCCCAACAAGGATATGCTCAAAGGCAAGCGAGTGCTGTTCTGCGACGACAGTATCGTGCGAGGCACTCAGTTGCGCGACAATGTGAAGGTGCTCTTCGAACAGGCAGGACTCAAGGAGTGCCACATGCGTATCGCCTGTCCTCCATTGGTTTACGGTTGTCCGTTCATCAACTTCACCTCCTCAAAGAGCGACATGGAGCTGATTACACGCCGCATCATCGAGAAGTTTGAGGGCGATGCGAATAAGAACCTTGACAAATATGCCACCACAGGCTCGCCTGAATATGAGCGAATGGTGGCAGAGATAGCCCGACAGTTGGGATTGACCACATTGAAGTTCAATACCATCGAGCAGCTCATAGAGGCTATCGGACTGCCCAAGTGCCAGGTGTGCACCCATTGTTTCGATGGAAGCAGCAAGCACTCACTTGAGCAGTTGGCTGACGAAGAGGAAGCTTAACAGAGCAAGAGAAAGAAGTCAGACAGAGCCCCAAGCGAAGGCTTGGCAGGCTATGAAATATAAATCGGAGTCGGCTAAGCGAAGGCTTAACTGGCTCCGAATGTTTTTTTACTGTGTGTCAAGTGAAGGCTTGGCAGGCTATGAAGTGGGAACTTTAGTTGAGGAAACCCAGCAAAGCTCCTGCGGCTACGGCCGAACCGATGACACCCGCCACATTGGGTCCCATGGCATGCATGAGCAGGAAGTTGTGTCGGTCGTATTCCAAACCCAGATTGTTGGAGATACGGGCGCTCATAGGTACGGCGCTCACTCCGGCATTTCCTATCAGTGGGTTGATCTTCTTGCCCTTTGGCAAGAACACATTCATCAGTTTGACAAACAGTATTCCGCTGGCTGAGGCGATGATGAACGCCAAGGCTCCGAGGGCAAAGATCTTTACCGTGTTGAGGGTAAGGAACTCTGAGGCCTGTGTGGAGCAGCCTACGGTAAGTCCCAAGAGCATCACTATCACGTCGTTGAGGCTGCTGCCTGCAGTCTTGGCAAGGCGTGTGGTCTTGCCACTCTCTTTCAGCAGATTGCCAAAGAAGAGCATTCCCAACAGCGGCAGACCGCTGGGCACGATGAAGGTGGTGAGCAGCAAGCCGATGATGGGGAAGAGTATCTTCTCGGTTTGACTCACCTGTCGGGCTGGCTTCATCTTGATGACACGCTCGTTCTTCGTGGTGAGCAGGCGCATCAGCGGGGGCTGGATGACTGGCACCAGTGCCATATAGGAATAGGCGCACACGGCGATGGCTCCCATGAGGTTAGGACTGAGTTTGCTCGACAGGAAGATGGCTGTAGGGCCGTCGGCACCTCCGATGATGGCGATGCCTGCTGCCTGGTTGGGCTCGAAGCCTAAAGCCAAGGCTATCATGTAAGCTCCGAAGATGCCAAACTGGGCTGCGGCGCCGATGAGAATCAACTTCGGATTGGAAATCAATGCCGAGAAGTCGGTCATGGCTCCGATGCCGAGGAAGACGAGTGGGGGATACCAGCCTTGTCGCACACCCTGATAGAAGATGTTGAGCACCGAGTTGTCTTCGTAGAGACCTATCTCCAGTCCGGCATCGGTGCGGAAGGGAATGTTGCCCAGGATGATGCCGAGACCTATGGGCACCAGCAGCAACGGCTCGAAATCTTTCTTGATGGCGAGCCAGATGCAGACAATTCCCACCAATATCATGATGAGGTTCCCTGCCGTGGCATTGGCAAAGCCTGTGTAGGTGAGGAACTCCTGAAAATTCTGTATGATGAAATCCATAATAGTTGTTCGTTAAGTTGGGGTTTTATGTTGATGGATTCTTAGCAAGAGCAATGCTCTCTGGGGTTAAGCAATCGTTACCAAGGTGTCGCCTTCCATGACAGCATCGCCCTTGTTGACATTGATGCTTGCGATGGTGCCCGAAGTCTCGGCCTCGATGTTGTTTTGCATCTTCATGGCTTCGAGAATCACTACGGTATCTCCTGCGCTCACCTTGTCGCCCACCTTTACTTTAATGTCGTTGATGGTGCCAGGCAGTGGAGCTACCACAGGTTTGCCACCAGCGCTTGCTGAGGCTTTCTTGCTGGCAGCAGCTTCGGCATTTGCAGAGGAGGCAGAACTGCCTGTTGACTTAGTCTTGGCACTGTCGGCAGACGATACTTCGTCCTTGTCATCAGTAGCCTCATTCGCTATGCGGAACTTCTGCTTGCCGGGCTTGACAGGTTGCTTCATCTCCACTTCGAAGGGAATGCCGTTGACGGTTACATTGGCGATATTGCCTTCTATATCTTGTATCTCTACTTCGTAGTCTACGCCCTTGACTGTATATTGGTACTTTGCCATAGTTTTATTCTTTTATATTTTTATTTTGTATCAGTAAAGCTGTTGAATTCTTTACCCTTCGTTCTTCACTCTTCACTTATTATTGAATCTTGGTTCGTTCCATCTCGTCTGCTTGGGCTTAATGGTGATGATGCCCGGTTCGATGTCGTGTACATCCTCCAAGTATTCTTCGAGAGCCAGCGAGATGACAGCCATATAGATTTCCTTGTCGATGCCCTTGGTGGTAAGGCCTTCTTTCAGCATCACGTTGGTCTTATGACCGATCTCTGAGGTCAGTTCGATGGTCTTCTTGCCCGTCTTATATAATAAGGTGGCGTGTTTCTCTGTGGCACGTGCGATGCGCTGCTTGTGCTTCATATAGGCACCGAAGAGCCAGAAGAAGACGAAGAGAAGAGCCAGACAGGAGAAGACAATGCCCATGGAAAGGGCTGCAATGCCGAAGCCATGAGGGTCGGTCGTCTTGAGCATCTGTGGTTTGCTGAGGCCTGTGTCTTGTGGCAGATAGCCCGGAGTGACATCCTTAGCAGCACATACCTTCCAGCTGCTGAGGTCTTTGCTGAGGGCATACGACTGGTCGGCAGCCATCCAGGGAATGCTGACAGAGTCTATCAGGTCGACAGCATTGCCGTCGTAAAGAGCTATCCAGTTGTTCTTTTCGTGGAAAGCATCTGCTATTTCCTTGAGAGGCACCAGTCCGAGTTTCAGATGGAAAGGACCATTGCCCTCGCTCAGCCATCTGAAGTGTCCCTTGCCCTTGGGAAAGCAGTCGGGACACGTCTTCTCTGAGTCTTCCTGCCAGAGGTATCGGTCGTAGATGATCACGCTTTTCTTGCCAGCAAGGGTTGTGCGTGGCTCATTGTTGGGTAGGGGAGACATGAGTTTGCGACGTTCCTCGGGCGACATGTTCTTGTCGAGTACACGTCGGTCGGTGGTAAGGAACATGCCACGGATATTATAAGTAGTAAACGAGGTGTTCGACAGTTCCACCCATGCTTTGTGGGCACCATACTCGTCGACGATACTGGCTTGGTTGTTGGGCATCACCTCCGTTATGCGGATGCTTTTAGCTCCTTGTGCCCAAGTGGACAAGGTGGCAGTGACCAACAGGCTTAGTAGGATTCCAAATTTCTTCATAGGCTTTCTCTCTTTTTGAAGGTTGGTGTATCAATAGGTATTCTTACAGCCTCAAAGTTACAAAGATTTTTGGAATAAGCAACAAAAAAGGTGCACATTTTTTCTTAAATGTGCACCTCTTTTATAATTTATAAATTTTCGTTTATAAAAATTCAAAGAAAGTAAGTGTCTTCCTCAGTCGGAGAGTCTTTGCTTAGCAAATGATTCGCTATGCTCCGCAGAAGAAAAGTACCACTATCTGGGCTGAGAAGATCCTGAGGAACATACTCAGCGGATAAACGGTAGAGTAACCCACGGCAGGAGCCTCCTTAGAGCAGGAAGCGTTGGCATAAGCCAGGGCTGGTGGGTCGGTATAGGTTCCGGCTATCATACCCATGATGGTGAAGTAGTTGAACTTGTACTTCAGTCGGGCTATGGTGCCCACGATAAGGATAGGAATGATGGTGATGAGGAAACCTGTGTACACATACTTGATACCGTCGCCCTGTACCACAGTGTCCCAGAAGCCGGCACCTGCCTTGATGCCCACACTCGCAAGGAACAGCACCAGTCCTATTTCTCGAAGCATCATGTTGGCTGAGGTGGTGGTATAGGTAACCAGTTTGAAGTGATAACCGAAACGGCCAATGAGGATGGCGATGATCAGCGGACCGCCAGCAATACCCAACTTCAGCGGAACAGGCATTCCTGGAACAGCGAAAGGCAGACTGCCGAAGATGATACCAATCATGATACCTACGAAGATGGTGGCGATGTTAGGCGCATCGAGTCGCTTCACAGAGTTACCCATCATTTCAGCCACACGGTTTACGTTCTCCTCTGGACCTACAACGAGAATCTTGTCGCCCACGTGGAAGTGGTGGTTGCGGCCAGCAAAGATGTCCATTCCCTGGCGTGAGATACGGGTGACGTTGACGCCATATACGCTCGAGAAGTGCATCTTGCCCAGAGTCTTACCGTTCATCTCAGGACGTGTAACGACGATGCGGCGCGACACGAAGTGCTGAACCTCATCTTTCTCGCGATCCCATTCGGCCTCTATCTCAGGACCGATGAAGGCCTTGATGGCTTCGGCATCAGCCTCGGCGCATACAACGAGCAGCTCGTCGCCCACCTCGAAGGTAGTCTGGCTGTTAGGAATGCTCACCTCGCCATTGTGGAGCAGTCGTGAGCATACGATGTCGCGGTTCAGGAACTCGGAAACCTGTCGGAGAGTGCGTCCTGCGATATAGGCATTCTCCACACGAAGGTGCATGTTGTGTGCCTTGGCATGTGGGTTGGCTGCGTCTTCTTCGTTTAGTTTCTCCTCTTCATCCGCGGTGTTCACCTTGCAGATGTACTTGATGAGAATGGTGGCGCCGATGATGCCTACCACACCGAGTGGATAAGCGCAGGCATAACCATTGGCAATACTTGGGGCACCATTGGGGAAGACGCTGAGCAGCGCCTCGTTGGCGGCACCAAGACCTGGCGTATTGGTGACGGCTCCATAGAGTGTACCCACCATCATAGGCAAGTTGTTGGGGTTGCTGGTGTCGAAGAATATATAATAGCATGCGAACATCACACAGACATTGAGGAATATCGCAGCCGTCGACAACAGGTTGAGCGTCACACCGCCTTTCTTGAAGCTTTCGAAGAAGCCCGGACCTACCTGCAAACCGATCATAAAGACAAAGAGAATGAGTCCGAAGTCTTGTATGAAGGTCAGAATGTCCTTGGGAGCAGTGAAGCCTACATGTCCTGCCAGGATGCCGGCAAAGAGCACGAAGGTAACGCCAAGTGAAATGCCACCAATCTTAATCTTGCCCAGATACACGCCCACGGCTATGACAATGGCATAGAGCAGGGCGATGTGAGCCACCGATTCGGTGTTCGTAAAAAGGTTGATAATCCAATCCATTAATTTGTCTTCTAAATGAAAATATGTTTATTTCTGGGTTTTTAGTTGGGGTGAATAAAAATGGAAAAATCGGGGACACGTTTTAAGGGTGTCCCCGACTTGAAAGTGTTTGATATATTGTAACCTATTGAATCCAATAAATCAATACTTCGACACAACAAAACAAGATAGATATTTCTTTGTTCATCCATCAAGGATTGTATGTGTACGAATCTCCATTCTGATGAATTACTTCTCAATAGCAGCTACGCCTGGCAATACCTTGCCCTCAATAGCCTCGAGCAGAGCGCCACCACCTGTAGAGATGTAAGAAACCTGATCAGCCAAGCCGAACTTGTTGATACAAGCTACAGAGTCACCACCACCGATGAGTGAGAATGCACCTTCCTTAGTAGCCTCAGCGATTGCGTCAGCGATAGCCTTAGAACCACCAGCGAAGTTGTCGAACTCGAATACACCTGCAGGACCATTCCAGAGGATAGTCTTGGCACCCTTGATGGCAGCTGCGAAAGCCTTGCGAGTCTCAGGACCTGCGTCCATACCCTCCCAACCGTCAGGGATGTTGTTAGATGGGCAAACCTGAGTATTGCAGTCGTTCTTGAAGTCATCACCGCAGATAGAGTCTGTGCCGAGTACGAGGTTTACACCGTTCTCCTTAGCCTTCTTGATTACGTCGAGAGCTACATCGAGCTTATCGTCCTCGCAGATTGACAAACCAATCTTGCCGCCGAGAGCCTTAGAGAATGTGTATGTCATACCACCACAGAGGATCAGGTTGTCAACCTTTGTCAAGAGATTCTCGATGATACCGATCTTGGTAGAAACCTTAGAACCACCCATGATAGCAGTGAATGGGCGCTTAATGTTGCCGAGTACAGCGTCAACAGCCTTTACCTCTTTCTCCATCAAGAAACCGAGCATCTTGTGGTCCTTGTCGAAGCTGTCGGCGATGACAGCAGTAGAAGCGTGCTTGCGGTGAGCAGTACCGAAAGCATCCATTACATATACATCAGCATAAGAAGCCAACTTGGCAGCGAACTTCTTCTGACGTTCCTTCATCTCAGCCTTGGCAGCATCGTACTCAGGAGTACCCTTCTCAACGCCTACTGGCTTGCCTTCCTCTTCAGGATAGAAGCGAAGGTTCTCGAGCAGGAGAGCCTCACCTGGCTTCAGCGCAGCAGCCTCTGCATCAGCATTGCCGCAATCTTTAGCAAACTTCACCTCAACGCCGAGAGCGTCGGATACGTTCTTTACAATCTGTGAAAGAGAAAGCTCTGGCTTAACTTTGCCCTTTGGCTTACCCATATGGCTCATCATGATAAGAGCACCACCATCGGCCAGCACCTTCTTCAATGTAGGAAGGGCACCGCGGATACGAGTGTCGTCTGTTACATTACCATTTTCATCCAATGGCACGTTGAAATCAACGCGTACGATTGCCTTGTGACCGGCAAAGTTAAAATCTTCGATTTTCATTTTACCTAACGTTTTTATTATTAGTTATTTAATTTCTCTCTATATTATGAATAGAATGTTCTTTGTTGTAATCTGTCTCGTTCGTTCTGTCTGTTTATTGTTCTCCATGACAATGATGAACAGGACTTGTGTTTTAGACTTTGTGCCAACTGTCGTGGGTGTTGCCTTTTAGGCGTTTTACTCATTTGAAGTCGACTCTGCTGAAACTGTAGGCAAAGGTATGAAAAATAACTGAATGTTGCAAATTTTGGTGTTCTTTTAAGGATTTTTTTTATCAAAGAGGCTGGTAATGTAATATCGGCTTTGCAAAATGTAACCTTTTGATGTGAAAGTGTGGCGAATATTTGGCGAAAGTGAAAAAATAATGTACCTTTGTCCTTGATTTTAATACTCATCAGAATATGGCAAAAGACAAGATAGCTTATGTTTGCAGCAACTGTGGTCAGGAGTCGTCGAAATGGATAGGCAAGTGCCCGAGTTGTGGACAATGGAATACGTTCAAGGAGATTCGTATAGCCAATGATACGGGCTCCCAGGCTGCCCGCAACGCTGGCATGAGCATGCGGCATGGAGGTGCTGCCACGATGTTTGGCGGCAATCACAGCGATGGGGGAGCAAGGCCTGTACGTCTGCGCGATATTTCTGCTCATGATGAGCCGCGCATTGATATGCACGATGGTGAGTTGAACCGTGTGCTGGGTGGAGGACTGGTTCCTGGTAGTATCACGCTCCTGGGCGGTGAGCCGGGCATCGGAAAGAGTACACTCACACTTCAGACCATTCTTCATCTGCCCGACATGAAAGTGATGTATGTGAGCGGCGAGGAGAGTGCCCATCAGATTAAACTGCGCGCTGACCGACTGGCTTCTGCATCGGTGGGCGATGAGAGTGCTGATGGCAGGGCCTCGCTCGACAATGTGTCTATTCTTTGCGAGACATCGTTGGAGAAAATCTTTACGCATATACAGGAACAGGCTCCCGGACTGGTGGTAATAGACTCCATACAGACGATTGCCACCGACGAGGTGGAGAGCTCGCCAGGCAGTATCTCCCAGGTGCGTGAGTGCGCAGCTGCCTTGTTGAGGTTTGCCAAGACCAGCGGCATTCCTGTCATCCTTATCGGACATATAAATAAGGAGGGAACCTTGGCCGGACCGAAGATTCTGGAACATATTGTCGACACGGTGGTTCAGTTTGAGGGCGACCAGCATTATATGTATCGCATCCTGCGAAGTATCAAAAACCGATTCGGAAGTACCTCAGAGTTAGGTATCTACGAGATGCAGCAGGGTGGACTCCGACAGGTGAGCAATCCTTCGGAGCTCTTGCTTACCGACGATCATGACGGTTTGTCGGGAGTGGCAATCAGCAGTGCCATCGAGGGCGTCCGTCCTTTCCTGGTCGAGACGCAGGCGCTTGTATCTACCGCTGCCTATGGCACACCACAGCGCTCGGCTACGGGCTTCGACCAGCGTCGGCTCAACATGCTCTTGGCTGTGCTCGAGAAGAGGGTAGGCTTCAAACTGATGCAGAAGGACGTGTTCCTGAACATAGCAGGCGGACTGCGTGTCACAGACCTGGCGATGGATCTCAGTGTGATAGCCGCCGTATTGAGCAGTAATGTGGACACGCCTATCGAGGCAGGCTGGTGTATGGCTGGCGAAGTAGGTTTGAGTGGTGAGGTTCGTCCGGTGAGCCGCATCGAGCAGCGCATCGCCGAAGCCGAGAAGTTGGGCTTTCATGACATCATCATTCCCCGTTACAACTATCATTCGCTCGACAGGTCGAAGTACAGCATCACCATCCATCCTGTGAGGAAGGTGGAAGAGGCGCTTCGCTGTCTGTTCGGATAAGTGTTCACGCAGATTTCGTGGATTACGCAGATTTTGCTAATATTGGATTGCAATATGAATAATTAATAAATTCAAATACAAAATGAAGGATTCTGTAATCATTGTGAGCGGCGGTATGGACAGTATCACGCTGCTCTACGATAAGAAAGACGAGATAGCACTCGGTATCAGTTTCAACTATGGAAGCAACCACAACGAACGTGAGATTCCTTATGCCAAGATGCACTGTGAGCGTTTGGGCATCAAGCACATCACTATCGACTTGGGTTTCATGCATCAGTATTTCAAAAGCTCGCTCTTAGAAGGCGCCGATGCCATTCCTGAAGGACATTATGCCGACGAGAACATGAAGTCGACGGTGGTGCCTTTCCGCAACGGCATCATGCTGAGCATAGCCATCGGTATAGCCGAGAGCAACAATCTGAAGAAAGTGTTGATAGCCAATCATGGAGGCGACCACACTATTTATCCCGACTGCCGTCCGGAGTTTATCTCTGCCATCGACCAGGCTGCCCAGGCAGGAACCTTTGTCGATGTGCATGTGTCAGCTCCTTATACCAACATCACCAAGTCGGACATTGCCCGTATAGGAAAGCGGTTGGGAATAGACTACACCGAGACATGGAGTTGCTATAAGGGTGGCGAGAAGCATTGCGGCAAGTGCGGCACGTGTGTAGAGCGCAAGGAGGCTCTTGCCGAAGCAGGCATCGAGGACAAGACCGAATACCTGGAATAAACAAAAAGAAGTTAGCTTCATGACGAGTGAAGCTAACTTCCTTTTGTTTTTAAATCCCTTTTTGTTTGCCTTGCCTTTTAAGCAGAGTGAGGATAGAGAGGTTTTTATCAGTCTTTCGATACAGCCTGCAGTCGGGCGATGTATTTGCCCAGGATGTCGAACTCGATGTTGACAACGGTTCCCACTTCTATGTTGCAGAAGTTGGTGTGGTCGTGAGTATAGGGAATAATAGCCACGGTGAAGGTGTTGTCGGTAGGCTCACAGACTGTGAGCGACACACCATTGACAGTAACCGAACCCTTGTCGACAGTGAAGTAGCCCTTGCGAGCCATCTCGCGGTCGAGTCTGTATTCGAAAGTATAGTAGGTGGAACCGTCAGCATCACGTTTGTCAATACAAGTGGCAGTCTGGTCTACGTGTCCCTGTACGATGTGTCCGTCGAGTCTGCCATTGAGCATCATGGAACGTTCCACATTCACTTTGTCTCCCTCTTTCAGCAGTCCGAGGTTGGAACGGTCGAGGGTTTCCTTCATGGCAGTAACGGTATAGGTGTTGCCTTCTAAAGCCACGACCGTGAGGCACACTCCATTGTGCGCCACACTCTGGTCGATACTCAACTCGCCAGCAAACGGGCATTCCAGTGTAAGGTCGATATTCTCCTTGTCCCTTTTCACAGCCACGACAGTAGCCATGTTTTCTATGATTCCGCTAAACATGATGTGATATTCGTATGAATTTAAAATGTTGATGAATGTTTTCTATGAAGTTGAATGTTGTTCAAAGAATGATGAGAGTATTCAATGAAAGAGTTCTAAGAATAAAAAGAAAAGGGTCGCCCGATGATGTGATGAAACTCCGAACTTAGCAATAAGTTTGAGAGCCCCCCGCTTTTGTAATCCACCGGCTTTGCAGCTTCACCGAACGAAGTCCGGCTTATTGTGGCCCGCCATAGGCAAGAGAAGTCTTCTCGGTTTCATAATTTGTAATGTGATGAGTATCCCAATCTAACCGAAACGACCCTTATGTATTTGCAAAGATACTGCTTTCTTCTGATGCTGCCAAATTTTTTGGCATTTTTTTACAGCATTCTTTCTGCTTGTTCTTCTTTTTTACAGCATTCCTTTTGATGAAGGCAGTTCGAAGTGATAGATATCTCGCTTCACTGCCATCTTGAGTGATCGTGCGAGTGCCTTGAAGATGCCTTCTATCTTGTGGTGTTCGTTCTCGCCTTCCGCCTTGATGTTGAGGTTCATTTTGGCAGCATCGCTCAGACTCTTGAAGAAGTGCTTGAACATCTCTGTGGGCATTTCGCCTACTTTCTCGCGATGAAACTCAGCGTCCCAAACGAGCCAGGGGCGTCCGCCGAAGTCGAGAGCCACCTGGCACAGGCAGTCGTCCATAGGCAGACAGTAGCCATATCTCTCGATGCCTCTCTTGTTGCCCAATGCCTGCAGCAGACATTCGCCCAGTGCGATTCCTGTATCTTCGATGGTGTGGTGCTCGTCCACGTAGAGATCGCCCTTGGTGTGGATGGTGAGGTCCATCATTCCGTGCTTACCTATCTGCTCCAGCATGTGGTCGAAGAAGCCCAGTCCGGTGGCGATGTCGCAGTGGCCCGAACCGTCGAGGTTCACCTTAATATATATATCAGTCTCCTTGGTGGTGCGTTTTACCTCGGCGATGCGGTCGCCGGCAAAGAGAATTTCGGCTATCTTGTCCCAGTCCATACCGTCTTTGCCCAGTATCAGACTCTTGCAGCCCAGGTTCTCGGCCAGCTGAGCATCGGTTTCACGGTCGCCGATGACATAGCTGTTGACCAAGTCGTATTGCGGATTGTCGATATAGTGGGTCAGCATGCCGGTGCCAGGCTTTCTCATGGGCGAGTTGTCCTCGGGGAAATGTCGGTCTATCAGCTGCTCCTCGAAGTGTATTCCCTCACTTTCAAGGGTCTGGATGATGAAGTTATGTACAGGCCAGAAAGTGTTTTCCGGGAAGGAGTTGGTGCCTAATCCGTCCTGATTGCTCACCATGACAAGCTGATAATCAGTGTGTTGGGCAATGAAACTGAGGTTTCTCATCACGCCCTTGGTGAAGACAAGCTTCTCGAAGCTGTCAATCTGTTCATCTTCTGGTTCCTGAATCAGGGTTCCGTCGCGGTCGATGAATAGCAGTCTGGTTTGTTTCATGTCTATGTCTTTTTATGTTGAATGATTTTTAACATTGAGAACTTTGCATTTCTGTTTTCTTCTTTTCGTCGTTCTCTATGCTGCCATAGAGATAAATGTACGAGATAAACAGCCAGTGCAGGATGTAGGCGAAGACGAACAGCAGGAGAGCTGTCACGACGATGAAGAGGAAGGTGAAGTAGGAGGGTGTTCCTACAGGGTCGCCTTCGAGTGTGCCCATCTGTGCCGACACCTGTGCGCCTATCAGAATGGCGAGAGGAATGTAGATCAAGATGCCTGCCACCAGGATGACAAGACAGCCCAGGAAACCCATCTTGAAGATGGAGCCCATGTGACGGAATCCGCATTTGAATGATTTCCAGGGGCGTAACCTCTCACCTTTTTCCTGCAGCATGTATTTGGGAGTGAGATAGGCGAAAGGCAGACTCACCGCCATGCAGAGGACGATGGCAGCGACGATGGCGAATACAAAGAGCACGATGATGAGGAGCGAAGGCGAGCCAGCTGCCGCCGTTTCTGCCATTGCTGTCGATCCTGTTGCCGCTGCTGATCCTGCTGTTGCTGCCGATTCTGCTGTTGCTGCCGATTCTGGGGCTGTGATGAATGCCGTAAGGTAAAAGCAAGTAAGGCCAAATGTGGCTGCGAATGAGACGACGAAACTGGCGACAGCCGAAGCGAGATACACCGCGGTAAACCGCTTCATCATTCTGCCAAAAGGCTTGTCGGTCAGCCAGCGCCATACGGCAGCTCCCATAAGGAAAGCCGCCACGATGACACCCAAGTAAACGACCGTCTGCAGGCAGAACGACAGCATCATGTTTTCCTCACCCCAGTCGTGTAGCATCTTGTTGGGGGTGCGCAGGAAGACCATGAATGCCACCATGAATGCATAGATCATAAAAGCCCACCATGTACTTTTCAGCAGGTTCTTTATGTTGTCTGTCATCAGACTGTAAGCTTCTTTCATGCAGGCAGTTACACTGCGATGCTTTATCAAATCATTTATCTTCATAGTTTCGCTGAATGTTTGATGATTAGTGTTTAATGATTAGTGTTTAATATTTAGTGATGAGATTACAATCTGTCTGCACATTAAACACTAAACATTTGTCTCATTTCCTTCCTTGTCTTCTGAATTCCGAGCAGGTGATGGCTGTGGCTATTGCTACGTTCAGGCTGTCGGCAGTAGGTCTTCCGGGAGGGAAGTTGGGTATGAGCAGTCTGCGGTTCACCCTTTGTGTGAGTTCGGGCGAGATGCCTTTTCCCTCGTTTCCCATGACGATGAATCCTCGGTTGTCGAGCTGTTGAGCGTATATGTCCTCACCATCGAGCAGGGTGCCGTAGACTGGCACGTCGGCAGGCAGCGAGGCGAACATCGCCATCAGGTCGCCATACAGCACCTTCACCCTGGCAATGCTTCCCATCGTGGCTTGCACCACCTTTGGATTATACACGTCGGCTGTGTCGGGAGAACAGTAGATATTCTCTATGCCAAACCAGTCGGCGATGCGGATGATGGTTCCCAGGTTGCCCGGGTCCTGCACTCCGTCGAGGACGAGGTTCAGACAGTTGAAGTCGACGTTGGCAGAAGCGAAGTCTCTGTTGTCCCTTTGGTCAAAGACGGCGAGCACCTGTTGGGGATGCTGAAGGAAGCTTACCTTTCTGAGTTCTTCCTCGCTCACCGTGACCACTTCTGTCCTTGGGTCTAAGCTTTTGCCTTTTAGCCATTCTTCGGTAGCCACAATGAGCGATGCAGGCTGCAGCATCAGGAGGTCGTCCACCACCTTGTGTCCTTCAGCCACGAACTTGCCTTCCTTGTTGCGGTTTTTCTTCAGTTCGAGCGACTTGATGTATTTTATCTTGTTCTTGCTGATCATCGTTGTATTTTTTCTCCTGAAATTTTGGAAGTTAAGGAGTTTCCCTTTTTATCTTTGATTCTTGGGTCGCTTTTATCATTGATCCTTGGGTCGCATGGTGATTTTTTCGAAGGCGAATCTCAGCCCTCTCTCTCCATAGCTCACCTGTCCGCAGAGGCAGAATCCCATGGACGAGAGCAGGTTCACCATGGGTAGGTTGTCGTAGTTGGTGTCCACCTTGATGCTGGGCACGTGCTCCACTTCGCACAGACTGCTCACCTTGTTGATGAAAATGCGTGCGTATCCCTCTCTCTGCAGTTCGGGCAGGGTTGCGAACCGGTGTATGACGTAGTAGTTGCTGTTGGTGAGCCATTTTCCTTCAAGAAACTCGTAGGCAGGTTCTCCGTTCAGCACCACTGCTCCGTAAACGGCTATCTGGTCGTTCACGGTGAGCACATAGGCATTGCCGTTGTTGATGTCTGCCAGGATGTCTTTGCGGGCAGGATATTGCTCTGTCCACTGGTGACGTCCCGACTCAATCATCTTTTCTCTGGCTTCGTTGATGACCGTCCAGCAACCGTCAAAGTCTTTCATGAAAGCTGGTCTAAAATCAATCTTCATGCTTTTTTTGTTGCTTTTTTGCTTTTTTTGTTGCTTATTTTGTTGCAATTATTTTCCGAACTTGCTGAAGTTCAGTTGCGTATTTATGTGTTATTTCTGCTATGTGGCGACTTAGTCCACCAGGCATTTGTCCAATTCCTTGCAGATGGCCTCTTTCTGCAGATGCTGACCTATGAATACGATTTTGATCATTCTATCGCCCACCTTGTCGTCCCATTCTTTTCTGAGTTGTTCCTCACGTGCCAGGAGCTCGTTGAGTTGGTCTTTAGGCATGGTGGCAATCCATTGTCCAGCCTGCTTCACGGTCTTCTGTCTTCCAGCCTGTTCGAACACGTAGCACATGTCTCTCTCGTCGGCAAAGTAGCATATTCCCTTGGCTCTTACCACATCGCGAGGCCATTTGCGTGCCACGAAATCGTCGAAGAGTCCCAGGTCGAAAGGCTTGCGGCTGTAGTACACGAAGGTGCCGATGCCGTATTCCTCTGCCTCTCCCTCATCATCGTGGTCGTGATGGTGGTGGTGGTCGTGATGATGATGCTCGTGTTCATCATCGTCATCATCGTGATCGTGATGATCATCGTTGCGTTCTGCCTCAATCTCCTGAATCCATCCAGCCGAAGTTGCAACGGTTTCCCAGTCAAACTTACGTGTGTTGACAATCTTGTCGAGGTCTACGTCACCGTAGTTGCACTCGAAGATTTCTGCCTTGGGCTGTATGGCTTTGATGATGTGTTTCAGTTTGTCGAGGTCTTTGGGTTCCACCTCAGCAGCCTTGTTGAGCAGGATGATGTTGCAGAACTCTATCTGCTGGATGACGAGCGACGCCAGGTCTTCCTCGTCGATGTTGTCCTTCATCAGGTCGTCGCCGCCTGCAAACTCGTCTTTCATTCTCAGAGCGTCCACCACGGTGACGATGCTGTCGAGTCTCAGCACTCCGTTCTTGACGTATTGTGGTCCGAGTGTAGGAATCGAGCAGATGGTCTGTGCGATAGGCGCAGGCTCGCAGATACCGCTTGCCTCGATGACGATGTAGTCGAACTTCTGCATGTCAACGATTTCCTTGAGCTGTTCCACGAGGTCCATCTTCAGCGTACAGCAGATGCATCCGTTTTGCAGAGCCACGAGCGAGTCGTCTTTCTTTCCTACCACGCCTCCTTGTTCTATGAGGGCAGCATCTATGTTCACCTCGCCGATATCGTTGACGATGACTGCAAACTTGATGCCTTTCTGGTTAGCCAAAATCTTGTTGAGTAGTGTTGTCTTTCCACTGCCTAAATAGCCTGTAAGCAACAGGACTGGAATTTCTTTTCTACTGTTCATAGTTTTATTTATTTTACTCGAGTTTTATTTTCTGTAGTTGTCGAGTCCCTTGTTCAGGAACTCAAGATATGCGTTTACGTCCTCCTTGAAGCTGAAAGCTGCGGTGAGCGGATTGCCGTTGTTGTCGACAGCCACGTAGAAGGGCTGAGCGTTGGCACCAAACTTGCTTGCCTGCAGGTAGCTCCACTTGTCGCCGACGGTTCTCAGGGTGTACTTCTCGCCGTTGAATGTCACTTCCATAGGCTGTGGCAATGGCGTCTTGTCATCCACATAGAGCGAGATGAGCACGTAGTCTTTGGTCAGCTTGTCAGCCACGTTGGCGTCGGTCCATACCGAAGCTTCCATCTTGCGGCAGTTCACGCAGCCGAATCCGGTGAAGTCTATCAGCACAGGTTTGCCCTGAGCCTTGGCAGCTGCCATTCCCATCTCGTAGTCCTTGTAGGCAGGTTTCACGGTCTTGGTGTTCAGGTTGAAGTCCTGTGTGTTGATAGGAGGAGCAAAGGCACTTACCGCCTTGCAGGGAGCGCCCCAGAGACCGGGAACCATATACACGGCGAAGGCCAGCGAGCACAGACCCAGCATGATGCAGGGCACGGGCATAGGTTTGTCTATCTCGCCACCGATGGCGTCTACCTGGAACTTCAACTTACCGATGAGGTAGAGACCCAAGGCGCCAAAGATGACAATCCAGAGCGACAGGAACACCTCGCGGTCCATAATGTGCCAGCCATAAGCCAGGTCGGCCACAGAGAGGAACTTCAATGAGAACGCCAGTTCGACGAATCCCAATACAATCTTGATGGTTTCCATCCATGAACCCGACTTAGGGGCCGACTTGAGCCATGAAGGGAAGAGTGCGAAGAGGGTGAAGGGCAGGGCGAGTGCCAGTGCGAATCCCAGCATGCCCACGGTAGGAGCCAGCCAGTCGCCCGATGTCACCGTCTGAACCAACAGCAGTCCGATGATAGGTGCTGTGCACGAGAAAGACACCAGTACGAGGGTGAAGGCCATCAGGAAGATGGAAATCAGTCCTGTGGTGCTCGATGCCTTGTTGTCTACGGCGTTGCCCCAGCGGTCGGGCAGTTTGATTTCAAACCATCCGAAGAAGGAGAAGGCGAACACCGCCAAGAGTACGAAGAGAATGATGTTGAATACCGCACTGGTAGACAGAGCGTTGAGTGTGCTTGGACCAGCGATGGCTGTGACGGCGAGACCCAGAGTCAGATAGATGACCACGATGCTTAGTCCGTAGGTGCAAGCATCGCGAATGCCCTTCTTCTTGTCGTTCTTGGCACGTTTCAGGAAGAAACTCACCGTCATAGGAATGATAGGCCAGATGCAAGGCATTACCAGTGCGAGGAGTCCGCCCACCAGTCCCATCAGGAAGATATAGATGAGCGAGTGGTTGGCTATGTCGTTGGCGCCTCCGAACGCCTGCAACTCTTTCACTACGGGCTGCCACAGCGCCTTGGTGTCGAGTTGTTCTGCAGCCTGAGCCAGGGCTGCGCTGTCCACGGTGTTCTGCTGTGCGGTGTCGGTCAAGGCAGCCTGCATCATGGCAATGGAGTCGGCCTTTGCCTTGGCAGCCAGTGCTGCGTCCTGCTTGTTGTTGGTCTTGGCTTCCTGAGCCGCCTTGCTGTCTATGGCAGGTGCCTTGCCAGCATGCTTGAAATTGACCTCAGAAGGAGGCAGACAGCTCTGGTCGTTGCAGGCTCCGTACTCCAAGTATGCGTCGATAACATACTGAGCTGCAGTGAATTTTACCTTCTGCACGAAAGTGGCACTTCCTTCGAAGAAACGCAGTTTCATACCAAACATATTGTCGTATTTCGACACCTCGTTGCCTCGTGCCTGCAGTTTGCCGACGAGTTCTACGCCTTCCATTTTGTTGACGTTGAAGGTTGCCGAGATAGGTCCGTCGCTTCCCAAACCTGTAGAGTAGACGTGCCATCCTGGTTGAATCTTTCCGCTGAATACAATCTCTGCAACTGCTGTCCCGTCAGTTTTCAGCTGACTGTTGAATTTTACTGGGCTTAGCAGTTGTGCCTGTGCAATGACTGCGAGCAGCAGTAATTGCAGTGTGATTAACATTTTTTTCATCCTAATCTTTATCGTTTTTATATTTGAGTGCAAAGTTACTAATTTTAATTGAAATAGTAACCATTTAGGACGAAAAATTGTAGAGAAGATAAGGGGGAAGTAGAGGCAGGAAGATTTTTTTCTCAGAATTAAGATAATTGCCTTTTGTTACATTTCAATGTTATTTAAGGATTCTTTTTGTAAAGAATAAATGTATCTTTAATTCTTGCCAAAAAATATCGACCTGTACGATTGGCACGCCCTACCTGTAAGGGCAAAAGTTTTGCTAATTGCCGGGATTTTTTAAGCTTTTGCCCTTACAGGGCGCCTTGCCAATTACCATTATACCCAGGGCGATGCCCTGGGCTAAGAGCTTCTGCCCCTTCAGGGCGTGCTGCTTATAGAAGTAATGGGACTTTCCAACCGTACAGGTCAAAATATATTCTTGCCAAAAAACAAAATATCATTCCAAATGATTCTTGAGTTAGGATAAGCCTTTGTTTTAACTCCTGAAAAATCTCCTTAACATTAGAGAATACTCTCGTAAATCTTGTCGAATTCCTGTCTTAGCAGCGCTTTGTCCTCGATGATGTCGCGCAGCAGTTTCAGTTCCTTCTCGTTGGGCGAGTTGGGAATCCAGAGTTTGATGTATCCATGTACTGAGTACTTCTCGTCCATGTGGTGGGCGAAGAGTTCCCAAATCTGTTCCTTGTCTTTTCCTGGATTGTTTTCCTTGGCGTAGAGGATGGCACGTAGGAAAATCTCATGGGTGTCAATGTCGCGGTCGGCCTCAGCCACGATTTTTCCGTAGATGCTTCTTGGCTGTCGGCTCGACGAGGCTCTGTGGTCTTCCACCGCCTCTTTCATGATCTTTATCTGGTCTTGTGAGAACCATCGCTTCAAGCGGGCGTCTGCCATGAGAATCTTTCCACCCGTGATGTGGTGGATTGCTCTCGGTCCACTCATTCCCAGGTCGTGGTAGGCAGCCACGACATACACCATGTTGATGTCGGCACCCGTGATGCGTGCCAGCTGCAGAGAGTTCTTGATTACCCTGTTGACGTGTCTGAGTCCGTGGCTTTCACCAAACTCGGTATATTTGGGCAGAATCTGTGTTTCCACAAACTCCATGATTTCCATACTTACTTGTTGTATCATTGCTTTTCCTCCTCATTATATTTCCAAAGCGAATCCCAGGACGATGGTCAGGAAAACGATTTGTCCATAGATGAAAATATTGCGTGCCGTACTTCCCAACACCCTGTTGAGTTCCCTGCCGTGGTTGATGGTCTTCATTTGCCGGTAGGTAGTATGGTGCATGACGGCGTAGACGGCGTAGAGGGGTAGGGCGAAGGTAGAGGTGTCGCGCACGACAGCATCGTGGATTCCCATGCCCAGCATGATGGCGAGGGGCACGTATCCCAGGAGCAGATAGAGGCGCAGGGCACTCTTCTCGCCCCATCTGTCGATGAGCTTGACGATGAGTGTGCGTTTGCCAGCCTCGCGGTCGTTGTCTCTGTCGCGGAAGTTGTTCACCACCAAGAGAGTGTCCACCACCAGTCCGCAGGCGATAGCGGCCATCATCACCTCGGCGTTTACCGTCTTGTAGCCCTCGGGCATGATGACATAATAGGTGCAGCACACCGGCACGATGCCAAAGAACAGCAGCACCAGGATGTCGCCCATACCATGGTAGCTGAAGGTAGTGGTGTAGAGAAAACAGAACGCCACACACGCCACTCCTACCCATATCATGGCCATTCCTCCGTAGATGACGAGTGGCAGACCGATGGCGCATCCAAGGAGCGTGGTAACTATGATGCCAGTCTTCATGGCGCGCTCCGTGATCCATCCTTCGGCGCAGGCCCTCTTGGGACCTAACCGAGTCTCGTCGTCATTTCCCCGTTTAAAGTCGAAATAGTCGTTCACGAAGTTGGAGTCTATCTGCATCACCCATGCGAAGAGCAGACAGAGCAGGGTGGGTATGCGCAGGATGCGAGGCTGTGCAGCGTCGCCAACTGTTTCCATCAGATAGCAGTCGCGCATAGCGAGTGCGATAGCTATCAGGACGGGTACAGCAGCAGCCGACAGCGTTTTGGGGCGCGCTGCCAGAAACCAGGCCTTTATCGAATTTGTTGCAATCATCAATTGAAGAAGTTCCAGCTGACACCGAATCGGAACACGCTGCCATTGAGCGGATAGTGGGGCACGAAGAAATAGTTCTTGTCGCCCGAACCCTTGTTGACGTGTGTCATCATTACGAAGAAACGTGTGTGCTTGATGTGTACGTTGGCGTAGACGTTGACAATAGGGTAGTTGCCCACTTTCACATTCTTGTCGCCATTGCCCTGTACGGTGTACTGGCTCAGCGCTGGCGAATAGTCAGGTGCCTCGTAGCTTGTGAAGTATCTCACGTCGGCACCCAGGTCGATGTTGAGCACCTTCACCACAGGGAACTTCAGATATAGGTTACTGTACACGTTGAGTGCAGGAACGGGGATGACATCCGTCTTGCTCGAGTGCTGATAGGTGATGACGTTCTCCCAGTTCAGTATTCCCCATCTCACGTCCTGGAACAGCTGAGCGGTCAGCAGGTTGACGGGGCTGCTGCTCTGCATCGCCTGCACCGTCACTCCCGTACGTGCCGCCTGATTGTTGTCCGTCACGTTGTAGCTCTGGCTCAGGTAGGCATAGTTTTTTATCTCGTCCACAGCCACCCTGAGCATAGTCTTCGTCTTGGCGAACTTCAATGTGCCCATGATGCGTGTATGGATAATCTTGTCGAGGTCGTTCTCCCACCAGAAGTGGCGTCCGTGATAGTTGCGGAAGTAGAACGAGGGAGTGATTCTATGGAAGAAACCACTGCCGATGACCGACAATGTGTCGCCGAGGAAGGGGATATTTATGTCCACATCGCCGTCGACCGCCAGTGTTCCGGCATCCTCGCCAGCCACACCGATCTCAGCCACGGCATTATAGTGCAGCAGCTTGCCCTGTCGCTTGCTCAACTGTCCGCCCACGCTCACCGAGTGCTCATTGTATTTCATCACGCCGCCCTCGGTGTCAGGCAACTCGAAGTGGCGCAGGTCGTAGCTTACGAAAGCCTTCAGACCCGCCTTGGCCCACTTGCTGAATCCCTCCAGCGTAGCCAGCGCCAGGGTGTTCTTCATCTCCCAGTGCTTGGTGTTGTCGTAGATGGAGTCGCCCTCATATTTTCCCGCCGTGTAGTATTCGTTCAGATAGTAGTCGGCAGGTGTCTGATAGGCGATATAAGTACGGCTATAGTTGTCGAACTTCAAGGTGTGTATAAAGCTTGTCACCGGCACGTATTCGTTCTTCATCCAAGCTGTGTCCTGAGCCGCCTTCTTCTCTTGTGCCATGATGCTGTCGGCAGCGCTCTTTCCGTTCACGGCGATGCGCTCTGTCGGCTTGGCGTCCTTCTTGTCGGCAGCAGGCTCGTCGCCCGCTATCTTTGCGTCGTCGGGTCGTCCGGCAAACTTAGGTGTCTTGCCGAAGGCATCCTCGTCGAACTTCTTGCCCTCCTCGCGTGCCTTTTTCCTTGCCTCCTCCTTGGCGTCCTCAGCGGCATTCTCCTTTTTTGACGCCATGGCAAACTTTTTCGCCTTGATCTCCTCGTCGGTCATGCGCACTTTTCTGTTGAATCCCACGTTGTATCTGTGGTTGAAGAATACGTGCACGCTGTTGTTTCTGTTCCAGTTCTGCTGCAGCACGGTAGGAATCTCGTTCTCGGCATAAGTATCTTCGAAGAGTTCGGGGTGCTTGATGTAGTCGTCGTTGGTAATGCCTCCGTTCTCCGCCGCCTTCTGGTGCAGGGTAGAGAGCAGCAGGTGTGCCTGGTATCTGTCGCCCAAGTACGATCCCCACATGGTGTACTTGAAGTGCGAGGTGCTCTGGCTGTCGTAGTAGCCACGTCCGTACTTATAGTCGAATCTGAATCCCATGCCCAGTCTCTTTCCTGCATTGACGGCAAACATCGCCTTGAAGTCGTCCTCGCCGTTGGTACGGTTTCCGCAGCTGTTGAGCGTCACGTTGGTGATGGGCGAGTAGGTGTTGGTGAAGTGGAATTCGCTGACGGGCGTGCTGATGCAGTCGAAGGGCTGTGCGAAGATAAACTGTCCCTGGTCCAGCCGTCGGTCGATAAAGATACGGTTGATGCGGGGCGACCCCAGGTTGCCCAGCGAGTTGTATTCTCCCCTCAGTCCCGAGGTGAATGGGGTGTTCATATACATGTGCTGCAGGGTGTCCACCTGTGCCTCCTGTCGGTCGCCGAATCGCTCGTCTATGGTCCACACCTTCAGTCCCTTGGGTATTTCCTTGTCCGACCCTAAGGAGTCAGTTCTCACGTTCCTGTTGTTGACGGGTGCAAACATCGAGTCTTCGTTGTTGCTAAAATCGGTTTGTGCCACGACAGGCGATGTCGCAGCACAAAACAGAGTTATCGTAAGGATTACTTTACTTTTCTTCATCATTTTCTGAATAGTCGAATACATACTTCGGCGATTTTCACCACTACTCCTACCAGCAGAACCACGTAGGCAGGTGTGTGTGTTTCCATTGTGTACCACAGCGTGATGCCCACGATGACCAATAGAATGAAAGCCGTGTTCAACTTGTTGCGCACTTTCAGGTTGGTCGGGTCGCTGTAGTCCAGTCGTTTATAGTGGTGGTGAGGTCTCACGGCGTAGGTTGTCTTCTCCTGAGCCTCTTGCTGTTGCTGCTCCATGTTTTCGGCAGCATTGTTGTTATTTTGTTCTGTTGTCATATTGCGTTTGTTACTGTTCTGTTCCCTCGAAATTTATTTCACCAGCGCTGCTATTTCGCTGAAGATCTGGTCTTTTCTGTCGATGGTCTTTTTGCGGAACTTACCGAAGATGCGTGCCAGGTCGTTCTTTTTCTTGGTCAGCGCCACCTTGTCGATGATCACCTCTTCGGCTGGCAGTTTGAATCCGGTCTGTCTTCCCTCCTCATAAATATAATTAATGTGGTTGATAGACAGGCTCACCTTTCCGTCTGTTATCTTGGCGATGAGGTTGTATTTGCATTCCGTTCTGTCGAGCGAGATGAAGGAGTTGCTGAACACAAGCCATTCGTCCATCGTGTTGGCGATGATGTGCTCGTCCTTGTTCACCAGCGCCATGCGGCTTGCCTTGCTCTCCTTGCCCTGGGTCAGACCGCTCATGTAGTCGAACACCAGATCGTAAAGCTGGGCTGCGCTCTTGCCGGGGGCTTCTATCTCTGTGTCAAACACGATTTTGCCCTGTTCGTCGAAGGTGATGGCGCCTTCCAGATATTTGGGGTCTTCCTTCAGTTTCGCACCGTTTACTTGAGCAGCAGGTTTCGGTGTCTCCTTCTTTGTAGCTGTAGGGATGACCCATCCCGAGCCCTGCGATGCTGTGTTGCCTGCAGCAGGAGTAGCTGTGGTAGCAGGAGTAGTGGTTGTGGCAGGCACCGATGGGGCTGTGGTCGTAGCTGTAGTCGCTGTCGTAGCCGCAGCGCCATTGGCTTCTGCGTTCAGTCTTGCCGCCTCTGCCTTCAGTCTTGCAGTCTCAGCCTCAGCCTCCTTTATCTGTTGCTGTATTTTTTCGGCCTTGGCTTTTGCCTCCTCAGCCTCTTTTCTTTTAGCCTCTTCCTCAGCCTTTTTCTTGGCAGCCTCTGCAGCAGCCTTCTGTTTGGCAGCTTCCGCTTCAGCCTTCTTCTTGGCAGCTTCCGCCTTCTGCTTGGCTTCCTCTACCGCCTTTTTGGCTTCCTCAAGTTTTTTCTGAGCCTCCTCCAACTGTTGTTGGGGTGTCAGAACACTTTGCGCTTGAATAGACATCAAGGGCAAAAATAAGAGTATGGAAATGATTAATTTTTTCATGATGGTTTTACCTTAGGTTTGCGGAAGGTGAGGGATTCAAACCCCCGATACCCGGAAAAGGGTATACCGGATTTCGAGTCCAGCGCATTCGGTCACTCTGCCAATCTTCCTTTTCTTTAAAACACAATTGCAAAAGTAATACTTTTTTCTTATTCCACAAAGAAAATGAACATTTTTAACACTAATAACTTGAAAATCGAAAACGCGTAGTGAAAGCCATATGTCTTGAGGGAATATTTTCCCCAAGGAGTTAAGGGAAGTTAGAGGGGGAGTTAAGAGAATTAAATAGAAGTTAAGGGACTAATGCCTTTGTGGACTTGATCCAAACTCCCATTCCAAAAGGGCTGTTGTCCCTTAACTTCCCGAACGACCGAAGGGAGTGATAACTTCTTTAATTTCTCTAACTTCTGAACTTTAAAGGTTAGTGTGTGATTTTGAAGATGGTGGAGCAAATAGTCTTTTTATTTTCCCAACTGGGGATTTTTTTTTCTCCAGTTAGGGAAGTGATTGAAGATGTCTTTTTGGGATTATAATCCAATATTCGTAGACTGTCCTTTATTACAGCCCGAATCGGTCACGAGGTTTCCCATCATGCCGCATAATTCCTTCCAAATGAGGTCAGGTTATTGAATTTTTGCCTCGCTAATCTGCGCTCCGAGTATCGGAAACAGCATCGGAACCATCGGTTCGTGCATATCTTTGGACACTTGCGAGAGCAACAGTTGAACACATTCTGTACCTTTTTCGAGCCGAAGCATGGCTGGAGCGGTCGATTTACTGATGTCGTACTTTGATTTTTGCACGTTTTATGTCATTTTTTGGTTAGAAATCAATTGCCTTCTGGAATATTGTCCAAAACAGAAGGGTTAGTTTAATAAGCGTAAACTGCTGATTGATAGTCTTTTAGGAGAAGTTGATAAGAGAATTTGAGATTAAAATCTTCCAATT
>CAVACC010000027.1:0-34557 GCA_963587495.1 Clostridia bacterium
AGACTGATATGTCATGGTCAAGTTTGGTGCTTGTCACCTTGGCATATATCTGTGTTGTTGTGATGTTCGTGTGACCAAGAATCTTGCTCACGCTCTCTATTGGCATACCATACTCCAATGCTAAAACTGCCCAACTATGACGTGAGACATGAAATGATACACGCTTCTTTATACCACACATTGCAGCAACTTTCTTGATGCGCTTGTTGATGCTGTCAAGGTTGCCAATGTTGAACAAGTGATTACCCTTTCTGAAAGATTTGTATCTCTCAACTATCTGCATAGGAATATCCAACAGCTTGATTTGGAACGGTACGCCTGTCTTCTGACGCTTGGACACTATCCAAGGAGCACCGTTTACCATGCTGATGTTATCTTCCGTCAAGTTCTTGATGTCGATGAAAGCTATACCTGTCCAACTGCCAAAGATAAAAAGGTCTCTCGCAAATGCCATGTTGGGGTCTTCCAACTTTACTTCTGTCATGGCGGTAAGCTCGTCCAAGGTCAAGAACTCACGTTCCTTGTGGTCTGGATCAACGTGGTACATGGCAAACGGATTTCTCGGTATCTTGCCGTTGTAGTGTGCCGCCGTGACGATATGTTTCAGAGGTATGGAGTAAATCCAAATGGAGGACTGCGCAAGCCCTACCACATTTTTCAAGTAAAGGCAATAGTCACGGATGAACTCCTCGGTAAGCTCATTCATGGACATATCGTTGCGCTTGTACTGATACTTGATGAACTCGGCAATGTACTTTCTCACCACAAGATACTTGTTGTAAGTGTTCTTGGCTCTGTCCTTGCCTACACGCTTGGCAAAGGCAGTGTTCTCTTTGTCAAAGGCTCTGAGCAAGGTCTCGTACTCCGTGCCTATTCCTTGGTAGGCGTTTCTCACCATTTCAGCGGTAACGAACGCCTCACGGTCGGAAAGTCGCTGGTAATGCTTGGCGATTTGAGCCTTGATGTTGTCAAGCGCAAAGTTCACCTCCTTGGCTTCCTTGCTCTTGCCTATGGCTCTGTTGCCCTTGGCATCCCAGATAGCCTTGGTAACGCTCTGCTTGCAACTGAACTGTGCGATAGTTCCGTTGATTGTCACACGTCCCATGATAGGGACAATTCCGTTTCTCTCCTTGCTTCCATTTACATAGAAGACTGTCTTGAAAGTGCATCTCATAATTCTTACTTTTTTGTTCGGTGCAAAATTAAACTATGAGAGTTGCATGGCAAAACCAAAACTTACGCAGAACGGGGAAATATGAACCGCCACCGTTAAAAATGCTTATTAGGGCGTTTCTGCGAGGTAATGATTTGAAAGCGTTTCTATTTCTCCAATCTGCGTTTTTCGCTTTTCCTCGTCTATGCCACTTAAAGCCAACGACTGCCACAACCACTTGAAACTCAAAATAAAAGCATCATTCTGCTATTTCTTGCTTTTTTAGGCGTTATTTTCTGATAAAAGTCGTATCTTTGCACCGTAATTGCATTTTAACTATAAGAAGACAATGAAAATAACAATTATCGGAGCAGGTGCTATGGGCGGTGCCATGGCAGAAGGACTCTTGCAGAGTGAGAACTTCACTCCATCAGATATTACGGTATCAGACCACAACCAACCCGTATTGGATCACTTTGCAAGCGAAGGTGCCAGCGTAACACTCGACAACCAGTTGGCTTGCCATGGCGCAGACATCGTATGCGTGGTAGTAAAGCCTTGGTGTGTGGAAAAGACGTTGAAGGGCATCAAGGAAGTTCTCGACTACAAGAGTCAGAAACTCGTAGTCGTTGCAGCAGGCGTTCCATCAGCCGACATCAAAGAATGGCTCGACAAGGAAGGTTCTACCCCCACCTTCTTCCTCGTGATGCCCAACATCGCCATCGCCTACAAGCAGTCGATGACCTTTATCACTCCTGTAGATGCATCAGCAACGGAAATACAGCAGATTACAGATATCTTCGACGAATTGGGCGAAAGCCTCATCATGGAAGAGCGTCTCTTCCCTGCAGCCACAGCCATGTCGTGCGCCATCGCCTATGCCATGCGCTATGTTAGAGCCAATGTGGAAGGCGGCGTAGAGATGGGATTCAAGGCAAAGGATGCCCAAAAGATTGTGCTCCAAACCGTAAAGGGTGCCGTAGAGTTACTTCAAGAAACAGGCGAGCACCCAGAGGCTGCCATCGACAAAGTGACCACTCCTGGCGGCTGCACCATCAAAGGTCTCAACACCATGGAGCAAAATGGATTTACCAATGCCGTCATTAAGGGTCTGCTGGCTGGAAAAAGATAAATAAGCATAAAAGGCATGACAAGAAACCAAACTATCCTTGTCATGCCTTCGTGTTTATTCAAAGTACATTCACACTAACTAATTATCAAAGAGCCTTTATCCTGACAGCAGCCCCACCACTTGGAGCCAGGTGTAATCGAAGACTTGAAGCGTTGGTAACCTTGATGCGCTGATACATCAATGGGTAAGGGTTGGAGCGAAAGTCTGCCCCAGGTCCATCAGCATAGACTTCAGCCATATATTCTCTATCCTTATCCAGAAAACTCAGGTCAATACTCAGGTCACGTGCATCAACATCAGTGGCAGAACCGACGTACCAGTCGTCGCTTGCCTTATCCTTACGGGCTATGGTTATGTATTTACCAATCTTGGCATTTACTACCACAGTTTTCTCCCAATCGGTTGGCACACTTTCGACAAACGAGAAGGCAGGCTGATGCTCGTAGTTCTCTATCATGTCAGCGGCCATCTGCCAAGGAGAATAGAGCAAGACATACTCGGCAAGTTGCTTGGCGAGCGTAGTCTGGGGATGGGTATCTGGCAAGACCTTATTGGTAAAATTAAAAATACCAGGTGTAAAATCCATCGAACCTGCCAGTCCTCGGGTAAATGGCAACACGCACACATGATAGGGAGGATTTCCCCCGTCCGTACTCCAAGCATTATACTCCTGTCCGCGCATTCCCTCACCTGACATGAGGTTAGGATAAGTTCGGCACAGTCCAGACGGCATGGCAGGCTCATGGTTGATGACCATAAGGTGATACTTTGCCGCCGTCTCGACTACCTTACGGTAATGACGCACACCATATTGCGAGTGTTGATCTTCTTTTCCATCCATGAGACTGTTGACATACCCCGTTTTAATAGCACGTATGCCCAGGCGTTCATACAGGGCAAAGGCACTGTCAAGTTGGTTTTCGTAGTTTTTGGCAGCACCTCCTGTCTCATTATGAGCTACAAGACGCACACCCTTGCTGAGTGCGTATTTTTGCAAACCTTCAAGATCATAGTCCGGATAAGGCTTAGTGAAGCTGAACTTATCACCGTCCTTGGTCCAATCGCCATCCCATCCATAGTTCCATCCCTCAACAAGTACCGCCTTCAAGCCGTGTTTGGAAGCAAAATCGATATAGCGCTTGGTATTGGAAGTTGTGGCACCATGCTGTGGCCCCTGCGCCCAAGTATAGTCCTTCATGTGCATGCCCCACCAGATACCAACATACTTGCCAGTTTCTATCCAGGACGTATCCTTAATACGGCAAGGCTCATTGAGATTAAGCATCAGTTTCGACGTTATCAAACCGCCCGGTTTACTGGCAATAATGATGGTACGCCAAGGCGAAACAAAAGGAGCCTTGGCATACACCTTCACACCATCCTGCCAAGGGGTAAGGGCTGCCACAAGGGTAACAGCAGCCCCAGGCAGATGACGGGGAGTATAGTTGAGACTTGCATAATCGGTGAGGTTGGCCTCATGAAGCGCCATAAACAGCGAGTCACCCACCTCGACGGTTATCGGTGTGTTGACTGTGTCCTTCCTACTAAGAAGATCTTTGGTCCATACCGCTTCATAATAAACGGTTCCGTTGGTTGGCTCCGTCCATGCCTCGGCATCAGTAGGCATGGCAATTTGCGTTTTCTCTTCCATGATGCGGAAGTCGACGAGATTTTGCTGCTGTGGAAACTCATAACGGAAGCCTATTCCGTCATCGAAGGCACGGAAAACAATGTTGAGCAAACGTTTTTTCTTTCCTCCTTGTTGCAACTTTACTTTCAGCTCGTTATAGTGGTTGCGCACCACTCTGTCCTCACCCCATGGCTGCGTCCACGTCTCGTCTTTCGAATTGCGAGTTCTGCCCGTCACCTTGAAGTCATTGCAGAAATCACCATCATCAAGTGTGAAACCGAGATAAGAGGTGTTCACTACCGGTTTACCGTCTCTGCAGACTGCATAGAAAGGCTTGCCACCCTTGACACCCACGGTAACACGCAAGCGGCCATCGGGCGAAGTGAGCACGTCAGCAGCATGAGCCACGCCACTGCATGTAAGCCAACTGAGGAGAAGTACTCCACGCATAACCTTATGAAAAAGTGTAGTGTTCATTGTTATTAACTATTATACTGTTTATTTCATACATTTATAGATGACAGTTACTCTATGCCGTTCATCAGTTCGACAGCCTTATCGGGCTGAAGTGCGTTGAGATAGCCATAGCACTGGTCAAGCACCTTAGTCTTGGAGGCATCAGCGGCAAACTTCACCTTAAGCTGGTACCAACGATAAATAGTCTTGAGTTCGGTTTCTCCATACGTTACTCCTGTAAATCCCTGCAGTTTAGTAAGGTAGCGATAGCCAAACTCAAGGGTAGGTTCGATGATGGTACCCTCGCCATAATCATTCCATGTGGATACTTGCAACCACTGCAGACCTGCATTCTTAGCTGCAGCAAGCTGCCGGTCGAACAAAGCACCGTCCTCATCGGCATAGGAAGTATACCCCTCACCAGCGCCACCCAGCTTATAGTAATCCCTGAAACCCGGCATGGCGCCACCTATAACCGTCTGGAACTGCTGTTTGGCGTTGACATACCATGCATCAGGTGCGGCATTGACCCAAAGGTACTCGCCGACAGCATTCTCATAACCGCCTCCATTGGCTTTGGAAGCATGTCCGTTGAGCACTACCAGTGCGGGCTTAACAGAAAGCACCTGAAAAGTACGGTACCACTCCTTGGGTGAGTTGAGCCCTTGAGGGCCAAAGACTAACAACAAAGGCTTGCCATCAATCTTAGCATAACTATCAGAACCAAAGAAGTGAGTGGCCAGATACTTCATATCTGCACGTGCCTGCCCCACGGGATCGGAAGCAACATTGAGCGTATTGTCCTCATAGACTATGGCCATCTTGAGCCCAGCCTTCTTTATTGCCTTGAACAAGGCCTCGGTATTGGAGGTGTGGCGAGCGGTAGTGTTGTCGGCATTGGAGCCGTACCAGTCAACCAACACGCCCTCCAGTCCGGAGTATTTCATCAGTAGACACTGGTAGTCAAGGACAGTAGCATCGCCCGATGCGTAGGCTCCAGTAAGAGGATGGTAATGAGAAGCTATCTCACCCGCAGCAGGATTAAGCGAGGCGTTCATTGTCCAGTGCCAACCCCACTTTCCTGCATCGAGATTGGTCTTATCAGTTTCAAACCATGGCATGTAATGTGCATATACGCCCATTGGATTGGAACGCTGAGGCATCATTGCCGCTACAGGAGCATCCGTTTTTCCTCCACCGTCACCATCAGAGTCACTGCAAGCTGCCATACCCAAACTGAGTACAGAAAGCAATACGACATTCAATATATTTTTAATATTCATTTCGTGTATAATTAAGAATGTAAGAACACAAAAAGGGGTCGTGATACTCGTAAACATGCATCACGAGCACCCTAATAATAATCTCAAATGTATAAACTTTAAAATGAAGCTCAAGCTATCACTCTTAATAGCCAGGATTCTGTTGCAAATTAGGATTTTTAGCTCTCTCCTCTGCAGGGATAGGAAAAATGCCAGTGTGCTTGTCCGTGGGATCAGCCTCCTTGTTCCACCAAGGTTTGTACCATGTACCCAAACGTATATTAACGGTACGGCGCAAACCCTCATAAGCAAACTCATGCAACCACTCTGTATCCAACTTCTCTTCGTCAAGGTCAGTGAGGTCATTCAATCCTGCACGCTGACGAATCTTGTTAACGAAATTAAGTGCTGTAGCAGGATAGCCCAAGCGGTAGTAAGCCTCAGCCTGCATCATGAGTACTTCTGCATAGCGCATGAGTACCCAGTCGTTGTCGCGCTCCCAGGCATCAGTGGCACTCCATTCATATTTATCGAGACGAGCACCTGCATTCTTGGCAGCATCTTCGAAATTGTCAATTTCCTCTGTATAGCACAATGGTGTTCCATCATCCATCAGCACCTCCGAGCCATCGGATGCTTTGTACTGCTGACCTATCATGAGTGTCTTGTCACGACGGTTATCCCCCTCTTCATAGGAAGACCACACACCAGGCTGGGCACAGATGCCATTGCCGCACCACTGATAAGAACCATCGGCTGAGAAAGCCAGTTTCTGGTTGTAGTGGTAGGTCATGGAGGCGAGATAGTTGCCCACAGTACCTTGCTTATGGTCGTAAGGTATAGCAAAGATTATCTCGGGCGAAGTCTCGTTCTTAATAAAGAAGTTAGCCTTATAATCCGGAGTCAAAGAGTAGCCTGACACTTTCTCGCAAGCATCGATGCACTTCTGCCACTGTGGTGTGCCTGTATACACCTCGGCATTGAGGTAAAGGCGTGCCAAAAGAGTATTGGCCACATTCTGGGTAAACTTACCATACTGCACACCTGTTGGCAGGAGTGGCAACACCTCTGTAAGTTCTTTCTCAACGAAGTCGTACACCTCCTGGCGAGATGAATTCTTAGGCAGTTCTTTCTGAGTGAAGTCGGTAGAGATTGGCACGTTTCCGAACTCGTCGAGCAAAAGATAGTAGTAGTAAGCCCTAAGCCCTCTCAGTTCTGCCTTCACCTTATCCTTGGCAGCCTGAGAGAGTTCACTCTGGTCCACCTGATAGATAATAGCATTGACCTTTGATACACCGACGAAGGCATAACGCCATCCTGCCAAGACTGCAGTATTGTTGGCATCCCAGGTATGGTACTGCAACTGCTGATAGCGGCCACCGTCATACCAGTCTGTTCCACGGGTTGGGATGCACGCCTCATCACTGCTGCACTCGTTGAGGAAGAACACATACTCGGAGGTTGGATAGCAGTTCACGCCATTTCCCTCATCTGTTGATGCGCCATAGCCGCGCAAGGTGGCATATGCACCACCCATGATGGTTTGCACCTCTGTTTCCGTCTTTCCATAATCATCCATCGACACTTTGTCGTAAAGAGTCTCGTCAAGGTTGGTACACCCCGTGAGAGTCAATGCACCTAAAAGTAGTGCGCTGTATAATGATTTCATTTTCATGATGGTTCTTATTTATTAAGTTGTTAGAATGTAACGTTCACACCGAGAGAGAAAGTACGTGGACGTGGAGAGTAAGTAGAGCCCTCGCTCGTTCCGTTATCGATGATGAGGCGGTCGATACCAGGGCCACTGAGCACGTTGTCAGGAATATAGACCTCAGGATCCATACCTGAATAGCTGGTAATGGTAAAGAGGTTCTCAGCTGTGAGGTAGAAGCGCACCTTGCTGAGTCCGATTTTCTTGACACCAGGCACGTTATAACCCAAAGTGACAGTCTGCATGCGGAAAAAGTTTCCACTCTCCAGAAAATAGTCAGAGAAGATGGCACCCTGTTTCACGCCGCTTGTCAAGAAATCATCAAGCGTGTTCTGCGCTGGCAGACGTGTGCTGTCGTACAATTCCATCTTGGTGGCATTGAGAATCTTATGACCGAACATACCATAACCTGCGAGTGTTAGGTCGAAGTCCTTGTAAGCCATATTGATGGAGAGTCCGAGATTCCACTTTGGCATAGCGGATCCAAGATGTTCCTTCACAGGCTGTCCGTCCTCACCTTGCTTGAGAATGTAATTGCCGTTCTCGTCGATGCCCTGGCATACATAACCATAAAACTCGCCAGCCGCATATCCTTCCTCTATAACCTGTGAATAGACTCCACTCAATCCACGGATGTTGTGCAGACTGCCTGCCTGAAGTCCTACAGCCTGATATTGACTGTTGGAGAGCTTGGTTATCTCCTGTTTGTTGTATGCAAGCGATGCGTTGGCGCTCAGCGAGAAGTCCTTGGTGCGGACGATGTTGGCACCGAGAGTCAGCTCCACGCCCTTGTTGACCATGTCGCCTACATTAGCAAGCATTGTACCCACCAAAAATGGAGGCTGTGGTACTGGATAAGTCCAAAGCAGGTCAGAAGTCTTCTTGTGGTAGAACTCCAAGCTACCATTGATGCGGTTGAGGAATCCAAAATCAATACCCACGTTAAACTGTGCAGTAGATTCCCACTTCAAGTCAGGGTTGGCATTTTGAGCCTGCACATAAGAGTTCTTCCATGTACCAGTGGCAGCATCATAATAAGAAGCTCCGGCAGAACTGAGCACAGAGAGGCTCTTATATGGATCGACACCATTCTGGTTACCCGTTATACCATAGCCCACACGGAGTTTCAAGTTGTCGAGCCAAGAATGCGTGCCCTCCATGAATTTCTCATTGATAATGCGCCATGCCACCGAGACAGATGGGAAGGTTCCCCATTTGTGGTCTGCACCGAAACGGGAACTGCCGTCACGACGGACTGTGGCAGTAATCATATACTTATCCATCAGACCATAGTTCACACGTCCATAGAAAGAGATCAGTTTGCAGGAGTTCTTGTATGAATAAACATCACCCTGACGGTAGTCGGTACCTGCGCCAAGATTGTTGTAGATAAAAGCATTGGTGTCAAAACCACTGCGGGTTGCGCCAAATCCCTCTGCCACATTATCCATGTAAGAGTAACCACCCAACACGTTGATATGATGTATGTCGGCAAATGTCTTATCGTAGGTAAGGTAAGTCTCCAACTGGCGGTTGGTATATTCTGCCTCGGTACGCTGTCCCCAACCCTTCTCGCTCTGGCCTTCCATCTTGGCATCGTTAGGCTTGAACATACCGCTGGTTGCCTGATTAAACTCGTAGCTGAGGTTAGCCGATGCTGTCAGTCCAGGCAGAAGTTCATAGTCTGCCTTGAAGTAGCCAAGGAAGCGATGACGCTTGTGGTCGTCATTGCGCTTGGTAAGCAGTTCTACAGGGTTTTCTGTATTGGTTCCGCTAATCTGGGTGAAGGAACCGTCTGGATTATATACAGGCACAGTCGGGTTCAGGTTGAAGGCGCGCTCAAAAATACGTCCATCAGTTGGATGCCATGTATCGAAATTGGCATTGATAGCCTCCTCAAGACGCAATTTGCCCTTTAGCAACTTCTGGAAGGCAGAAAGGCTGCCTGCGAGACGGGTAAAATAGTTGCGCTTCACAACACCCTGGTTGTTCTGATAGGTAAGCGAGGCATGATAGCCAGAGTTCTTGCGTGTATTACTGAAAAGAATGTTGTGAGAATGAGAAATCGCCGTACGGGTCAATTCCTTCTGCCAGTCAGTATCAGCACCATAATCCTGGGCATCAAGGATATTGTTCTCGCGTACAAATCCACGCCACTGGTTGGCAGATAGTATATCGAGGTACTTGGCTTGGCTGGCCACAGCCACATATCCATTATACTGTACATTAATACTCTCGGCATCGCTACTCTGACGGTTTGTAGTGACGATAATAACGCCATTGGCACCACGACTACCATAGATGGCAGCTGCAGAGGCATCCTTGAGTACGTCAATACTTTGAATTTCTGAAGGCTGCACCGAGTTCATATCAACACCAGGGATACCATCGACTACAATGAGAGGTGAGTTGCTGGCAGAGAGCGACGTACCACCACGAAGACGTATGGAAGCACCATTCTCTGGAGAGCCTGAAGCCTGTACTACAGAAAGACCTGCAACCTTTCCCTGCAGCATCTGTTCGGCACTGGTGATGACACCATGCTTCAGATCTTTAGCATTGACGCTGGCAATAGAACCCGTAAGGTCGTTCTTGCGCATTGTGCCGTAGCCCACACCAACCACGACGGTCTCTGCAAGCATTTTGGCATCCTCTTCGAGCACGACCTTGATATCCTTGCCAGCCTTCACCTTTTTGGTGAGATAGCCCACATAAGAAATCTCAAGTTGTGAAGACTGGTCGCAGGTAAGCGAGAACTTGCCATCCATATCTGTAGCTACACCATTAGCCGTACCTGCTTCACGAACGGTAGCTCCCATCAGAGCTTCGCCTGAGGCATCATATACAGTGCCGGCAACTGTCATCTTCTGAGCCAGGGCATTCTGCCCTGTCAACATCATCAGGCAGAGCAACAGGACTGCCTGCCATATATGAAAATATCTGTTGTTCATTGTAAATTCTGTTTAGATTGTTGTCTCATTTGTTTACTTGTTACAACTTTGGCTGCACCGTTATTCGACTTCCGACAACGGCACAAGAGGTATCGTGGTGTCGACCACCTTCACACCTGCCTTGTTGGTAATGACCACCTTGAGGTCGCTGATGGTCTTGTCAGTCACGTCGTCAAGGAGGTTGACAGAGAGTTGACGCTTGTCGCGGTTGCCATCAAGCACCCCGGTAATCTCCTTGTTGCCTGCGATGATTTTGCAGTTCAGGTCGCCATCGAGCTTGCCATTATACTGACGTGTAAGCGTGAGGATATCATTGGCGGTAAGTTTGGTGGGGAAATAAGAGAAAGATGGGTCGGGATAAGGTACTGCCTGCCCAGCCTTGGTGCTTTGATCGCCGCATTTGCCACCCCATTCGCCATTGACGATACCCACCATGAGCCATGCTATATTGGTAGGCTCGTAGTCAGATTCCAGTCCTGTAGAAGCCTTAGTGCCATCATCGGCATAGTTCCAACTATAGTAGTCGTAAGGCGAGGTCATACTCCAAGAATAGTAACCGTTGCTCAACTTCTGTACATTGGTCTTCTCCATACAGCCTGGTATCCATACCTTCACGCCCTGCTCATAAGTCCAGTCGTCCATACCAGAGTGAATTTTGAAGCCATCAAAGCCAGCTGTTGTAGAGAACTCTTCCATCGTCTTTCCTCCGACAGTGAATACCTTTGGATTAAAAACGAAAGTAAGAGGCTCATTGAGTGTCCACTTGTCGGTAAAGTTTTTCACCTTCTTACCCGAATAGACAAACACACCCTGATCGGCATTTTTACTAATAGTTTCCCACTCTTGCCGGCTGTCTGGCGCGGCAAACTCGGTCGACCACAAGTCATCACGTTTGGTCTTAAGTTGCTGCCAAAAGCCTGGCCAATCAGCATTGGTCATCGCATCAACAGTAGTATGAAAATACTCTGTAGGAACCATCGTCTTACAATAGATATTGTCACCGAGATAGGTTAGCTTAGCAAACTCTGACGAGTTGTCGCCATTGCCTGCATCAGGCTCAGAAGGTTGCCATGCCCATAGATAAAGATCGACACCCTCAGGGAAACCTACATCTGTAACATCATAATAAAATGTCACTTCCTGATCAGGAGTAAAGACTGCAGGAACAGTCCAACACACTGGCGTTCCGACCTTGGTACTCGCCTTTGAGTTCAAGGCAAAGGTCATCGCCATTAATAACATCATCAAATATATCGCTGTTTTCTTCATAATGGGGCCTCCTTACTCATTGTTAGACGTTGCAGGCGCATCGGGTGTTGCATCCACCTTCTTCGCCAGATTATAAGTGTAGGAAACAAATGGTTTACCATTCTGGGCACGAGTAAACTTGAACTCCAGCTCTTGCTTGGAGCCTGGAACACCTGTCACTGTAAGCCAGGTATTGTCACCCAGGATAATCTTGGCAGCAGAGCCATCGGTGTTGACAAAAGCATTACCCATGTCCCAGTTGCCCGATACAGGAATCAAAACCGGTGCATTGCCCTCTATGAAATAACTGGTGGGATTGTTGTCTTCATCTACTTTGAACTGAATGCCAAAGGTGTCGAAGTCAAACAGGTTAGTTAGCGTCATCTTTTTGTTTTCCACCTCATCGGTCTGAGTAACAGAGTTGACAACCCATTGCCCAGATATCTTCTCGTATTGTGTAAATGGTGGTACATAACTACCATCATCAACGCTGCTACAAGAAGACAGGAATCCACTACTCGCCACCATCAAGGCTGGCGCAAATAGTTTGATGATTAGATTTCTTTTCATTGTTGTAGTTATTTTGGTTTATAATAATATAATGTGTAAATTGTCAGGTTATTTGGCATTCTTTATTCTACCGATGCTGCAAAATTATTGCAATATCGGCATATTGCCAAACTAACTAAATATTGTATAATAAAAAAAGAAGTACTTTTCTGTGCAAGTATCTAATAATATGAAACTTACAGAAAAGCACTTTCTCTATTTGTATAATGAAAATATGGTGACATATCAACCCAAAAAGAAACCTTAAGACATTATTTTCAAGTTTAAATGGCCATGATATGCTGTTCAAACTCATCGTTGTTGACTAACGACTTATTTTTCACACGAGTCTTATAGGTATTGATGGTATTGACCGAGTAATTGAGAAAAAGGGCGATGCGTTCAGAGTCGGTAATACCTAAGCGAATAAGGGCAAAGATGCGCATCTCATTACTTAGTGCCATGGTGTCTGAAGGGGTCTTTCGGTCTTTTTCGTTAAAAAGTTCATTGTATTTTTCGATAAAGGAGGGGAAAAGACGAAGGAAAGTCTCATCGAAGTCGGCATACATATCCTTACGTTCTTCCATCAGAGAACGCTCCGACAAGGTTCGGCGCAGGTCATCGTACTGACGGGCGGTCAACTTACGGTCTACCAGACGGTACAATTTCTCTATCTTTTCAAAATAGCCAGCACTCTGATAAAACGATTTCCCTATATACTCCGTCTTAATCTTGTTAGCCTCGGACAATTGGGCATTAGCCTGCTCCAACTTCTGGTTTCGCTCCTGAATTATGCGGGTGGCCAGTCGCAGTTTCCGCATCTGCTTTTTAATAAACAAAGAGCTTACCACGGAAACGCCCAACAGGGCAAAAGCCATAACAATACAAAGTATCATCACATTGCGCTGCGCCCTCATGTCCTTATACCTGCTTTGCTCGATGACTGGCAGCACACCACCTATCTCTATCTTACGCTGACGAGCATTATAAAAGTTGGCATCATCAAGTGCTTTCTGCACATAATTGATAGCATGTTCCACATCACCCTGTGCAAACAGCAAGGCACCCACCTGTCGAAGGGCTGTTGTTTCCTTAGTCGACGACTTGATATCGCAGATAGCAGCCTCGGCAAGATAACGAAGCGCTTTCACCGTATCTCCTTTCAACTTGTACAAATAGCCTAAGCACGAAGTACTGATGGCTCGTTCGTGCATAGAAATATGCTTATCACTAAGAACCTTTAGAAAATATGATTCACTCTCCCTGCACTTGCGCTCCTTCATCAGTTGCATACCAATAATATAATTCCACTGTGTGGATTTTGGGCGCATATAGTGGCGCAAGGTGTCGACCAAGATTCTCGACTGCTGTATATACTGTGACATATAAGGTTCTGCACGACTATAATCTGAAATATCGGCTAATAAACGCCACTTCACAAAATAATACTTATATAAATAAGGCGAAGAGGCATTATTGATGTCCACTTGTTCCACCTCATCAAACGCTTCCTTATACAGACCGGCAGAAAGAAGACAAAACACCTTGGCGCAGGCAGCCTCAACCATAAAGTCAGCATTGCCAATATGACGCGCCAACGACATTGCCTTATCAGCATATACCGACGCAGAGTCGTACTTATACGATTCATAAGCCTCGTAAAGTTTAATACAAGCCTTATAGCGATCATTTTCCGAGCGAGCAGAAGAAGCAATTTCATGAAGATGCTTTATTTGCGAATTCTTTTCGGCATCAAATTTACTCGCAGAACTGAGAGCATCATCAAGACGTTGTAACACCTCTGAAGCTTCGGCATGACAACTTAAGTCAAAAACCAAAAGGAAGGTTAATAGGGTTAAATATCTTATCATAACTGTTATTTCTGTCAATAAATATTGGGCAAAGATAGTAGTTTTATTTCTATTTACCAAGTTTTTATTCAATAATTCTTTGCTTATTTCATCAAAAAATTGTACTTTTGCCAGCAAACGACTAAAAAGAATAGAACAATGGACGAAGCAATCAAGCAAATAGGAGAAAGACTGAAAGGGCTGCGCGAAGTTCTCAACATTCCGGCAGAGGAAGTGGCAGAGCTTTGCGAAATCAGTCTTGAACATTATCTGAAGATAGAATCGGGAGAGGCCGACCCATCTGTATATCGCCTCTCCAAGATCTCAAAACGCTATGGTATCGACCTCGATGTACTGCTCTTTGGCGAGGAACCTC
This sequence comes from Clostridia bacterium, assembly GCA_963587495.1. GTDB lineage: Bacteria > Bacteroidota > Bacteroidia > Bacteroidales > Bacteroidaceae > Prevotella. The sequence continues at coordinate 14,319 of CAVACC010000027.1, forward strand.
GTATGAAGGGCTACTACGTCACACGCAAGGGACAAGGTCCGGAAATAGAACGCAACAACCAGTATAAATACGAAAGCCTCGCCGTAGGCTTCAAAGACAGAAGGGTGAACCCCTTCATGGTACAGGTTGACCCTCTGCCAGGAGATGACAAGCCTCACAAGAACGGACACGACGGTCAGGAATACGACTATGTCATGGAAGGCCAGTTGGAAGTTACCATTGAGGATAAGGTCATGATACTCAACCCCGGCGACAGCATCTACTTTGACAGCAAAAAACAACACTGTTTCCGCTCTTTGAACGGAGAACCAGCCAAGTTTCTTTGTATAATCATATAGGAGTTAAGGCGTCAAGGAATTGAAGAAGTTAAGACAAATGATATAATCACCTCACAAGAGCGATAAACCATCTATATAATAAGGTGTAGTCTTAACTTTTCACACTCATTGCCTCTTAACCCCTCTCAAATCACACACAACATGATAGAGAGATTTCTAAAACAAACTCATTTTACTTCAGAGCAAGACTTCAAGGAGCATCTGGAGTTCATCATACCCGAAGACTTCAACTTTGCCTACGACGTAATGGACGAGTGGGCAAAGATAAAACCCGACCATGTTGCACTGCTTTGGACAAGTGAACGTGGCGAGGAGATACGTTTTACATATCAAGACCTGAAGGAGCAGAGCGACAAGGCTGCTGCCTACTTCCAAAGCCTCGGCATAGGCCACGACGACAAAGTGATGCTCATACTGAAGCGCCATTACCAGTGGTGGCTTGCCATGCTCGGTCTCCACAAGTTGGGCGCCGTAGCCATCCCTGCCACACACATGCTTACCAAGCACGACATCATCTACCGCAACAATGCAGCAAGCGTGAAGGCCATCATCTGCTGCGGGGATGACTATGTGGTAGAACAAATCAACGAGGCCATGCCAGAGAGTCCTACCGTAAAGACACTCATCAGCATCGGTCCCGATATTCCTGCAGGCTTCCACGACTGGATGAAGGAATGGAACGATTGCGCTCCTTTCGTTCGCCCTGAACACGTAAACTCTAATGAAGACACCCTCTTGATGTACTTCACATCAGGCACCACAGGCGAGCCAAAGATGGTGGCACACGACCACCTCTACGCTCTCGGACATCTTACTACAGGTGTATATTGGCACAACCTGCACGAAAATTCCATCCATCTTACCGTTGCCGACACTGGTTGGGGCAAGGCAGTATGGGGCAAACTCTATGGTCAATGGTTTGCCGGAGCCACCGTTTTCGTCTTCGACCATGAGAAGTTTACCGCCGACAAGATTATGCGCCAGATAGAGAAATATCACATCACCTCTTTCTGTGCCCCTCCTACCATCTATCGCTTCATGATTCAGGAGGATTTCTCGAAGTACGACCTCAGCAGTCTCGAATACTGCACCACTGCGGGCGAGGCTATGAACCCATCCGTGGCAGAAACCTTCCAGAAGCTGACGGGCGTTCAGATTTACGAGGGCTTCGGACAGACAGAGACCACCATGACTCTTGGCACCTTCCCCTGGATCAAACCAAAGCCTGGAAGCATGGGCAAGCCTAACCCACAATACGATGTTCACATCCTTCGCCCAGACATGAGCGAATGCGAGGATGGTGAAAAGGGCGAGATTTGCATCCGCATCGGTGACAAAAAGCCTATCGGCCTCTTCAAATACTATTATCGTGACGAGAAGCAGACACAATCTGTATGGCATGACGGCTACTATCATACAGGCGACATGGCATGGCGCGACGAGGAAGGTTACTTCTGGTTTGAGGGCAGAATTGACGATGTAATCAAGAGCTCAGGCTATCGCATTGGTCCCTTCGAGGTAGAGAATGCCCTGATGACTCATCCTGCCGTAGTAGAGTGTGCCATTACCGGTGTACCAGACCCTATAAGAGGTATGGTGGTAAAGGCTACTGTTGTGCTCAAAGATGAGTACAAGAGTTTGGCAGGTCCCGACCTGATCAAGAAGTTGCAGGATCACGTAAAGCACGAGACTGCCCCTTATAAGTATCCTCGCATCATCGAGTTCGTAGATGAATTGCCAAAGACCATCTCTGGCAAGATTCGAAGAGTCGAAATAAGAGAGAAGGACAATAAAAAATAATATCTATCCAAGGGGGTTAGAATTGAAGGTCACAAATTCTTTCCTCCCAATCATATCAATACAAAATGGATAAAAGAATTGTAGTAAAAGTGGGCAGCAACGTGCTGACCCGTGAAGATGGCAAACTCGACGTAACAAGAATGTCGGCGATTGTCGACCAAATCGTGTGGCTCAAGCAACAGGGCTATGAGGTCATCCTGGTTTCATCAGGAGCTGTGGCTGCAGGAAGAGCCGAGCATCACGTAGAGCACCATCTTGACAGCGTAGAGCAACGCCAGTTGTTCTCAGCCATCGGTCAGGTAAAGCTTATCGGCTTATACTACGACCTCTTTCGTGAATACAAGATCAAGATTGGTCAGGTGCTTACCATGAAGGAGAACTTCGGTGCCGAGGAACAGTACAAGAATCAGGAAGCCTGTATGGAAGTCATGCTGGAGAACGGCGTTCTCCCCATCGTGAACGAGAACGATACGGTATGTATCACCGAGCTGATGTTTACTGATAATGATGAACTGTCGGGACTGATAGCCCAAATGATGAAAGCAGACACGCTCATCCTCCTTACCAATGTGGACGGAATCTACAACGGCGATCCCTGCGAGCCTCATACACGCATCATCCCATCGGTATATTATGACCGCGACATCAGCGAATACATACAACCCAGCAAGAGCAGTCATGGCCGTGGCGGAATGGCATCAAAGGCAAAGACCGCCCAGGAAGTTGCCAATGCCGGCATCAAGGTCATCGTCGCCAATGGCAATACTCCCAACATCCTCATCAACCTGAAGGAGCATCCGATGGAAACCCTTCATACTGAATTTGTAGCAAGACCGCTAAACAAGTAAAATCATTAGGGAAAAGAGATACAGATACCTAAAAAAAAGCAGCAAGCCTATTATAGACTTGTTGCTTTTTTAATTATTAATAGTTGATACGTTATTCTAATACCAATACATGGCTGATACCATCGGTCTGGCTGAATACATTCAAGCCGACTTTCATCAGATAGTCACCACTGTACTGTTTGCCATTGCACTCCAAATCTGATTCCTTGCCAGGCATCAGGTTGGTCTCCTTGACAGTATATACTTTATCGGCATCCAAGCCCTGCATCTTCACGTTCATCACAGGCTCCTTGTAGCGGGGGTGCAAGTCGTAGGCGAAGAGGACTGCGCGCTGTTTGTCCTTGCTTACATAGTTGATGGCGCAGTGGTTGCCCTCGTATGGAGAAACCAGACGATACTGGTCGCCTTCGAGAATCATCGGCTTCATGCTGTCATAGTTCTTGACGGCGTTCTGAACGAACTTATAGTCATCCTTTGAGAGTGACTTGAGGTCGATGTCGAAGCCCAACTTGCAAGAGCTGCAAACGTCGGTGCGGAACTTCACACTGGTGTTCTTGTTCCAGTTGGTTACATGAGAGCCCATGGTCTTGGCAGGGAAGAACTTAGACAAGCTCCACTGGATGTAGATGCGCTCGTATGGGTCTGTATCGTCCGAGCACCAGAACTCGGTGAAGTATTTCAACATCTCGTAGTCCATTCTGCCGCCACCGCCAGAGCAGAGCATCATAGGCAACTTAGGATACTTGTTGTGGATGCGAGTGAGTACCTTGTAGATGCCACGGATATGGTCGATGTAGAAGTTGCCCTGGTTCTCCTTGTGATATGGAGAGTAGATGTTGGTAATTACACTGTTGCAATCCCACTTGAAGTAAGCCACGTCAGGGTTCTCTGTCATGATGCGATCCACGATGCCGAACACATAATCCTGTACCTTAGGGTTGCTGATGTCAAGCACCAACTGGTTGCGATAGTAATAAGTGTCACGCTTAGGCTGCATGATGACCCAGTCTGGATGCTTCTCGAAAAGCTCGCTCTTTGGGTTCACCATCTCAGGCTCAATCCAAATTCCGAATTTCACACCTGCCTTCTTGGCGTCTCTTACCAATCCAGGTATTCCCTCTGGCAGTTTGCTCTTGGTAGCCTCCCAGTCGCCGAGACCTGCATGGTCGTCCTTGCGAGGATACTTGTTGGCAAACCAACCATCATCAAGCAAGAACATATCTACACCCAGGTCCTTGGCATCCTTCATCAACTCAGCAAGACTCTGCTGGTTGAAGTCGAAGCCGGTATTCTCCCAGTTGTTCAAGAGCGTAAGGCGATCTTCCATACCCATGTTTACCTGATACTGGCGAGCCCAATTGTGCAAATTACGGGAAGCCTCACCGATACCATTATCGCTCATGGCAAAGATAAACTCAGGGGTAGTGAATGTCTCACCAGCCTTCAGCTTATAATTAGAGGCGTATGGATTGATGGCAGGGATAACACGAAGGGCTCCCACGTTATCTACCTCGAAGGTAAAGCGGAAGTTGCCAGGCCATCCGATGGTTCCAAGCATCACCTTGCCCTCATTCTCCTTGGCTGGCTCATCGAATCCCAGTTCAAAGAAAGGCTCCTCCTGCATGGCTGCACGGGTACCCAACTTGGTATCAACAATCTTCTTACCAGCAGTCAACTGGCAAGTCTCAGGCTGTCCTTCCTTAGCCCAGTCGCTATGATAATTGGTAACGAAATACTTGTTTGCCTTGAAATAAAGCATTGTAGAGCTATATCTCCAAAGCGTAACCGGAGCTTTCTCCTTATGAGAAATTTCGCTCCATGCCTTGATGACGTTCTCCTTAGGATAAGCTGCATAGTGGAGCTTCACGGTCAGCGGATACACCTTGTCCTGAAGGGTGATGATGGTCTCAACACCTCCACTGATAGCCTTTTCTTCAGAAGACTGGTAATACAAATAGGTGGTCATGTTACCATCTGCATGGGTCACTGCCACTGCCGGCTCGAAGAAATCTTCAGCACCAGAGGTTGCATAAACCTCATGACCTCGCTGGCAGACGGAACCATCAGAGGCTGCATATACATCCCACTTCAGATGATTGTAATCTGAAGGATTCTTCAACTTGTCACCCAGATACACTTGGTAGAGGCGACCCTTAGGAGAAACCTGCATCACGAGGTCGGTCTTATCGGTTGACACTCTGATGGTCTTTTGAGCAGATGCCATGATTGATGTCACGCACATTGCTGCGATAATCATAAATACCTTTTTCATTGTTCTTTGGTTTTTATTTGATTGTTGTTATTATTTTTGCTGTCATGATATGATAAACGTCCTGCTGTCTTTCTTTATTGCAATTTTCATCATATATATTATGAGAGCTTAGAACTTGATTCCTGCAGAGAATTCTACGGTGAAAGGGCGAAGATAGTTGCCGCTCATATACTTACCTGCATATTTGCCGGCTTCTTCCTTGGTAATCAACTCCGAACCGTTGATGGTACCTTTGGCACCCTTCTCGTTGAGGATGTTGATAACGCTCACACCGAGACTCAGTTTCTTGTTCACGTTCCAGTTGATACCGCCGAAAGTCTCCCAGTGACCGTTGAAATAGAGTGCCTCCTGAAGGTTGGCGTAGGTCTTGCCGAAGTAACGGAAGCTCAACCAAGCGTTCAAGTTCTTGGTGATGTCATACTTAGGGTCCAACTCAATGAGTACCTGTGGAATCTCCTTCACTATCATGTTGTTAGCATTTACACCCATAGTATGGCCGTCGTTGAACGTTACGCTTGCATTGTAGTTCTTATACACTGGCTTCTGATAGGTGAAGAGGGCGTGCATGTGGAAGTTCTTGAATGGATTGATCTCGGCAGAGGTGGTCCAACCCAAAGTCTGAATGTTGTAGATGAGCAACACGGTCTTGCCCTCTGTTGTTCTTGGCTTGGTAAGATTCTGCTGGTCGATGTTGTTCGACTTCGAGATGTAAGTAATCATGGAAGACAAGTCTATCCAATCGTTCTTGTAGAAGATTCCACCACGAATCAGTGGGATGGTTACTCGCTTATACTGCTCCTCGGTAGGACCTGTTCCAGCATACTCGCTGATGCGTGGGAAACGGGTGGCGATGGTTGCGTCGGCTGTCAGACCAAACTGGTTGGTGAGGTTGTATGTCAACTGCAGGGTAGCCGCATAGTTCAACTTATTCTTGGTCACCTTGGCTGGTTCGATGCTATGCGCTGTGGTTACGATAGAACCATCCTCCGCTGTAGAATAGGTGTTGAAATTGCCGATATGGAATCCTTTGAAGCGTGAGGCTGAAATCTGGTCTGCCGACATACGATAGTACTCCAGACGTCCGCCATAGAAGACTTTGAACTTAGGGGTTACCTTCCATTCGTCGGTAAAATAAACAGCCAACTTATTCTCCGAACCCTTGGTGTATTCAGGACTCAGCTCGTTATATCCGAAGGTCTCGGAGCGACGTGGGGTCTGTGTTGGGTCAAGAGGGTTTACGTACATTTGGCTCAATGTGCGAGGATAAGGCTCCACGGTACCTGCCCACTGGAAAGATGATGAATAGTAGTCGAGGTGATAATACCACTCGTTCAGACCTATCATCAACTTGTGGTTGTTCAACTGCTTGCTGATTTCAGTCGTCATGAGAGCATTGCTCACCTTTCCTACATGCAACCAAGTGCGTCGTCCCTCGATGAGTCCGCTATAAGCTGAGCCATCTGAGAGTTGATAGCCATCAGTCTCGCTCACCTCCGAGATAGAGCTGCCACCGTAATCCACGTAGTTGGCGCGAGGAGCATTCATGTATTTAGCGTTGAATTTCCACAACCATCCGTTGTCAAATTGGTACTGGCTGATGAGGGCAATCTCGTTGGCATGGTTCTCACTTCCGTCGCTCATGTTCCAGGTCTCCATCTTGCCTGTCTTGGTGTTCAAGTATTGGAAAGAACCTTGCCGCTGTACATAGGAGTTCATGCCAGGGTCGAAGCCGGCGATTTTCTTGATGCTGCCGTCACCTGCATAGATGAAAGGTGCCGCATTGGCAAAGTTGCCTGGGTTCTTGCTGTTTGAGTACTTATATAATAATGAGATGCGTCCCTTGCCTTCGTTCAGGATTCGGGTCAGACCGAAATGATAAATCTGGGTGCGGTCTGCATAATCGGTGAAGCGGAGTTTGAAACTTCCCGGGTCGAAGTTCTGATACATGCTGGCGGTATAGAGCCAGTTGGTACCGATGCCACCAGAGAGGTTGAGATCAAAGTTCTGCATACCGAAGTGGTTCGCCTTGTAATTGAGTTTGCCCTTGAACTCTTTCTGACCTAATTCGCTGAAAGAAGATACAGCGTAAGCAATGTTACCAGTGGCAATAGCCGACTCGGAAGGCGTCATCAGGTCGGTACCTTTCAGAGAGGCATCGCCGCGCCAGTGGGCAGAGAGATTGTGAACTGAGGATGAATAGACGGCAGGAAGACCGTTCTCATATACGGTTACGTCTTCGCTCGGCAATCCAATCTGGATTTCACGAGGCTTGTTGGCGTCAGCAGCGTTAAGCATCACGTTACGCTCTTCCTTCTTGTTCTTCTCTACGGATTTCTCTTCGAGATTGAGAGACTTCTTTTCTTTTGTACTTGACTTCCCTTCAATATTGTTAGAAGGAAGTGCATACATGTAGCTTGTCGCTGACATTGCAGCCAAAGCCATGGAGAATGTACGGATTTTTAGGTTCATAACTTGTTCTTTTGTTAGTTACATTATTTTATTTTTGTTTATTCCAAAATATTTAGGTCTGAATCGAATGCTGTTCGATTTCGGTTGCAAAGATAGATTGATTTTAGACACCTTGGTGCTGTGTGTAGGGCTTGAGTAGATGCATGGGTACTCTTATAAAGACTTAACTACCTAATAATCAGAATATATATAAAATTAATACTTTTTATGAGAGTAGATATGGAAAAGAAGAAGAAAAATCGTATTTTTGCAGTCGTAAAGGGTTATTCTCTTTCATGACTAAGTAAAAACTGGTAAGAACAATAATAAATAAAGGACAATGAAGAAGATAGTATGGCTCTTGATGATGGTGGTGATGCCGATGGTGGCAAATGCGGCATTTTCCCGAAATGCGGATTTGGAGGACGAGGATGAGTTGCTTCATCGTCTGGACCAATATATAGCTCGTCGGGACGAGTTCTCTTCCAAGAAAGAGAAGAAACTCATAAGAATGAAGAAAAAACTGAATCTTACTTCCGGCAAACGAGAGCGTCTGAGTCTTTACAATCAAATCTATCGTGAGTATTATACTTATCGATATGACTCTGCCATGGTCTATGCCAAAAGGGGCCTGCAATTGGCAGAACAGTTGCATGATGACTATTACATCAACCTCAACAAAATCAATCGGGCTGCGGTGTTATCCACAGGAGGCTTCTACAGTCAAGCTGAAGACCTGTTGCTTTCTTTGAAACCAGAAGACATTTCGCCCAAGCTGATGCAATACTATTATTACACCTTGACATGGGTGTATAACTATTGGGGAGCTTTCTGCGAAAGGTCTGAATTCAAGGAGGAAATGCAAGATAAAAAAAGACTCTATCTTGCCAAGACCCTTGAATATATGGGCAACAAACAATCTGCGCTCTATTATTATCTGAGTGGTGAGTTGGAGTATTTGCTACATCGCACTGACAAGAAAGTGCTAGGCTGGTATCAGAAAGCACTTGCCGCCAGTCCTGTTGACAGCAGAGTGCATGCTTCTGCTGCATATTGTATAGCTCGTTATTATCAAGACAATGAGAAAATGGACATATATGAGAAATATTTGGTACAGGCGGCCATCTCCGACCAGGTTTGTCCCTTGAAAGAAAATTTGGCACTTCAGGAACTTTCCACCTATCTATATAATAAGGATGCGAAGTATGCGAAACGTGTGTCAAAGTATATCTATTGTTCGATGGAAGATGCTCAGTTTTATAACAATCGTCTTCGAATGGTTGAGATCTCTCGCATTCTTCCGCTTATCACGGAAACGAATCATCAGCGAGAAATACGTCAGAATCGCATCATCACGATATCGCTGGTTGTGGTAAGTATCGTGTCTCTTGGCTTCTTGGCGATGATGTTCTTTGTCTTCAGGATAAATAAGCGTTTGGCAAAGAGTCGCAGGGAGGTGAGGAGTCAGAATATGCTCTTGGAGGAATTGAACCAGAAATTGCTCAATACCAATAAGCACAGGGAGACTTATATGCGATTGTTTATGGACATTAGTGCTGTCTATATCAAGAAACTCGACGATTATCGCAAGTTGGTGAGCCGCAAGATCAAGGCAAAGCAGACTGCCGATCTCCTTACCGCCATCAACAGCTATAAGCTGGCAGAAGAGGAAGCTTCAAGTTTCTATATCCGATTCGACAAGGCTTTTATGGACTTATACCCTAATTTCGTGGATGAATTCAACCAACTGCTGTTGCCAGAAAAGCAGATTGTTCTCCCTGCGCCTAACAGTCTCACCAAGGAACTGCGTATCTATGCACTGATGCGACTGGGAATTACGGATGGTCAGGAACTGGCCACCCTCCTGTTCTATTCTACGCAAACCATCTATAATTACAAGACATCCATCAGAAAGCGAGCAAAAGACCTCACTACTTTTGATGCGGCCATCAACCGACTATGCAATGTGATAGGCTAATAAATGGCAGGAAATTGAGAATGTTCCTCTTCTTACAGCCATTTTCTTTTGCACATTCAAGAAATAGTTGTATCTTTGCCATTACATAAAAGTTGTAACACTAAAGATGTTATGGCGTATGAAACTAAGTAACAAGAAATTAGCAAATCCTTTCAGTACTCGAAGGTAGAGAACCACAGTTTGAGAATATGGTACAGTTCTTCACAGAGAACCAGTTCTCGCTTCTGAAAGCTATAGCCAAGTATAGCATTGTTACCCAGCCTACCTCTGGCAAGTTCATCAAGGAGCACAAGCTGAGCGGAGCCAGCAGCGTAAAAGCTGCTCTTAAGATTTTAGAAGACAAGGAATTGGTATATAGAACCAATGACGGCTACCTCATCTACGACAGATTCATGGATCTGTGGTTAAAGAGAATATAAACAAAAAAATGTGCTTTAAACGTGCGGAATGTGCTTAAAAAAGATACATTCCGCACGTTTAAAGCATCTTTTCTCCGAAAAAGCCGTACATCTTGCATTGATTACTACCATGGGATGTTCCGACAATCCTTATGCCTGGGATGTCCAGTCGGTAGTAACAAAGAACGACTTGTTTGTTCTTTGGTAAGCAAAAGGTTGTATCATAAATGAGAGGGTGTGCCATTAGTCTATAACACACCCTCGAAACTTCCTCCAAGAATTAAAAATTAATAGTTGAAATATACTTTCCCATAAAGAGTTGTGAGAGCAGACCATTCAAAATTATCTACTATAAATTGTCCATCACCTAATGATACTTTTTGAGCTCTAACCGTGCCATTATTCATCCAGCGTCCAGCATCAGAATGATATTCTGCTACTACATAAGGACCTTCATACTGACCTATTCTAGCACAAACACGTATCTTGACTCTCACAAATCTTCCATCCTGTGCTTTCACATATCCACCAACCACACTCGTTTGAGATATTGGTGGAGTTGGAGCTCCAAAGCCATAAGATTGAATTGAAGGTACCGACGGAACAGAAGGCACATTAGGAACCAATGGACGTCCTGTATTAGCATCCAAAGGTACATACTCAAAACCCTGAGCACTCATGCCTAACGAAAACGCAGCGAACAAAGTCGCCAATAACACTTTTTTCATAAATTTACCCTTTCTATTTATAAATTTAACGTTATATTATTTCGGGAACGAAGCAGTTCCTAAACTAATAGCGAAACCCACATCATCAAAAAATATATTATAGCATACTGGATGCTTTTTATACGGCAATATGCGGATTTCAGCAGCACTTATCTTCTTTATTGCAGATTCTGACTTACTTACAAAAATCGGATATTTTTTTAAGGCATCTTTTGCTGTTGGACAATATTGGTCAACATAATATTCAACAACACCTTGATACACAAAAGGCTGTTGACTTTTCCAATGTTTCTTTATTTCTTCTTTTGAAGGAGGCATATATGAGTTTATCTGAAATCGAAACAAATAATCCGAAGGATGCCTACTATAATAATAAAAATTGAATCCACCATAATTGCCATATATGCTATAATAATAGACACAATCACACCATGCCCCCCAATATCCGTCATAATAACAAGAATATTTCATACCATAATCTTGCGCATAACCTTTTATCGGAAAACCAAAACAAAAGCACCAATATAACAAAAACGCTACATAATTCTTCATTGCCATTCTTCAAGATTATTTATAAACAAAAAAAATCATCAAGTACTTTTTGTACTGTTTCGTCCATACTTTTATCACAGATGATTTTTCCATCTTTGTAAACACCTAATGCACAAAGTCGCTCAACGAGTTCAGCCATTTGCTCTACAGAGATTTTTTTACTATCAAAAACCAGCTTTGTATTCATCTGATTCACTCCTATAGTCATAGCTCCAAATGACATTTTAAATTAAAATTATGACATAAACACAAAAACGTGGAGCCAGTCTGTCGCCCGTTCCACGTGTTGAGGCCTTCGCATTGCCCTATAAGTCGAAACGAGCAACGCTGAAAGCCCCACGCAAAAGTGAATATATAGTACACCATCTTGCGCCATGCACTTTAGCACACAGCGTCAATTAGGATATATATAATACACCCCTGGGACGTCCTCGTTGCTTTGTTTTTGACTTATAGTTTGAAGTTGCGAAGTTCCAACACGTCAAACACAAAGCGTTCAGTACGCCTTTATGTATATGTATCAATCCCTTAGCCTCCACCCTTAGGGCTTCCAGCATGGATATGACACCGCAAATTTATGAAATATTCTCGAAATCACCAAACTTTTATCGAAAGAAGTGAAGAGAAAGATTGCTTTTCCGATATAAAATCGTATCTTTGCACATTGAACAGCTAAAATCAGTAGAATCATGAAAGAACCCGGAAAGAAATATAACGATGAAGACAATATGCTCGTCAACGACTTGCGCTCCATCGTCAGCAAAGCTCGCAGCAAAGCATTTGCTGCCGTCAATTATTCTCTGGTGGAAAGAAACTGGAGAATAGGACAACGTATTGTGGAACAGGAACAGAACGGAGCATCACGTGCAGAATACGGAAAGCATGTGATAGAGGTCGCTTCGGCTGCTCTTACAGAGGAATTTGGGAAAGGGTTCTCTGTAACTACCCTAAGGGTTTTCAGACGTTTTTACCTAAAGTTCAGCAACTTACAAATTCAACGGACAGTGTCCGTCGAATTCAATGCCTCAATTCAACAGACACCGTCTGAAGAATTGAGCAATAACCTCCAACATGTACAAAAAGCAGGTATCCACCTACTACCTTGGTCGCATTACGAACTGCTTATTCGCATAGAAGACAAGCAGGCAAGGGATTGGTATGCAAAGGAAGCTTTCGAACAAGGTTGGAGCTACCGCACATTGAGTCGCAACATCAACACCTTATATTATGAACGTCTCCTCATGTCGAAAGATAAGGCACCTGTAGAGAAAGAGATGAAAAAGAAAACGAATGAATTCCAGCAAGATAAACTGGAATACATCAAATCTCCTGTCGTCATGGAGTTTTTGGGATTACCTTCCGACTCTTCTCTCAAAGAATCGAAATTGGAATCTGCCATCATAGATAACTTAGAGAAGTTCTTGATGGAAATGGGGAAAGGCTATGCCCTAGTGGCTCGCCAGCAGCATATCCGAACGGAAGAGAACGACTACTACATCGACTTGGTATTCTACAATTATCTTATCAAGAGTTTTATTCTTGTAGATTTAAAGGTCAACCGCATCACATATCAGGATGTCGGTCAAATGGACATGTACTTGCAGATGTATGACAAGATGAAGAAAGGACCAGACGACAATCCTACTATCGGAATCATCCTCTGTGCCGAAACCGATTCGGATGTAGCTAGATACTCCACTCTTGCCAAGAACGACCAGATGTTTGCTGCCAAATACAAGCTCTACTTGCCAAATGAGGAAGACCTAAGAAGAGAGATAGAGCGACAAAAGGAGTTGTACCTCATGGCGCATCCTGACAAATAAGATATAAAATCGCCAAGGGAATATCAGACAAAATAGAGAAGTTTATATCATTTCTTAGCCCAGTATATACTTTCTGGGCTTTTTATTTGTTCTATTCAGAAAAAGCCGTATCTTTGTCATTACAAAAAAGTTGTAACATAAAACATGTAATGGCGTATGAGACTAAGTAACAAGAAATTAGCGAATCCTTTCGTTATCAAGGTTATGAAAGCCCTGAGTATTTTTGCGATAGAGAGGCAGAAACAAAGACTTTACTTTCCCACTTGAAGAACGGAAGAAATATTACCCTCATCTCTCCTCGAAGGATTGGCAAGACAGGACTTATCAAGAACACCTTCTACCATCTCAAGGAAGAAGAGAATGATGCCATATGCCTATACCTTGACATTTTCGCCACCAAGAATTTGAATGATTTTGTGGAGCAACTTGGCGTTATGGTCATCAACTACATTGTGCGTAAGAACGCCTCATTCTTCGAGAAGACCATTGCCAAGGACGGCATCGTTGCACAACCGACAGCAGGCAAGTTCATCAAAGGACATAAATTGAGCGGAGCCAGCAGCGTAAAGGCTGCTCTTAAGATTTTAGAAGACAAGGAATTGGTATATAGAACCTATGACGGCCACCTCATCTACAACAGATTCATGGATCTGTGGTTAAAGCACATTTTCTCATAGAAAGCCGTACATCTTACAAAGATTAACACAATGAGATTATCCGACAATCCTTATGCCTGGGATGTCCAGTAACCTTTAGGTCATATGAAGACCTCTTTAGATTTTTTCGACCATATAGGCACTATTTTCGACCATTTACTATCCTCACAAGGCACTTTGTCACTAACCTGGCAAAATACCATCTTGCAAGAAATGAGTTTTTTATCTACCTTTGCAGAGCAGTCGGCTTCCTAATTCGCGCGCAAGAGGATAACGACTGCTAAGTATTTATTCACATAATGTATAATTGTCTATGAAAAAAGAACTACAAAGAAAAATTGCCTTGAGTTTGGGGCTGGCACTGTGTGTAGCATTGTCTGCAACGGCTCAAGAGGCCAATGAGTTTCAAGCAGAGAACACACAAAGCAGCTGGTATCTCGGCATTGGTGGCGGCTATCGTTTCAACAAGATGAGTTACTCCGACCTGGACAAGGACGACTTTCCATCCAACAAAATGACAGGCAGCGGCATCTTCTCCATCTTTGTGAATGGAGAGTTCGGTAAGAATCGCCAGTTTGGCATCCGCCCTCAGGTAACATTCCTTAATAGAGGAGGAAAGCTATCAGGCATATTCGGGGAAGACAATGCGTATGAGGAGAACCAAATCAACAATATCTTCTACACGATCAAAGCCCACTACATCGACCTGCGCGTGCCTCTCATCTTCAACTTTGGAAAGGCTGATGCCAAAATACGCCCATACGTATTTGTTGCACCAATATTCGGTCTGTGCACTGGCGGCAACATCAAGCTACAGGCAGACATGGAAGACTACAAATATGCCGGCTATGACATGGACATCACCAAAGCCAATCTCAACTCGACTTATTTTGCAGGACAAGCGGGCATCGGTGTGAAATTCGCCATTCCTGTTGCCGACACGAAATGCTACGTTGGCTTAGAGGCTGCTTACGAATATGGTTTTACCGATACCTACGCAGGAAAGGAGAAAGACAGCAAAGCCAACGACATCTTGCATCTCTACAACGATGACTACCAAATCGACGGCAACCGAAAGTTCTCCGGTATTGAGCTACAGGCAACACTTGCCATTCCTTTCGACATTTTCAAGAAGAAACCTGCCAAGACGGAGCCAAAGCCAGAGCCGGTAGTCCAGGAAACATATACTGTGCCTGTTGCCAAACCAGAGAAACCATGCTACACGCTGGAGGAAATCGACGAAATGATGGCAAAGAACAAGTCGGTAGACGGCAAGACCATCTGCGCCATAGATGCCATCACCTTCGAGTTCGGAAAGAGCAACATCAAGCCTGAGTCATACGATTATCTCGACAAACTGGCTCAGACTCTGAAACGCAGCAACCGCCACGTAGAGGTAAAAGGACATACCGACAATGTGGGTGGCAACGAATTTAACATGAATCTCTCACGCGACCGCGCCAAGGCCGTGGTAGACTATCTTGTAAGCAAAGGAGTCAACCCAGACAAGCTCACCTACAGTTACTATGGAATGACACGTCCACTATCCGACAACGACACTGAGGAAGGGCGTGCCAAGAACCGCCGCGTAGAGTTTACTATTCAGAACAACTAAAAAAATAATAACATGAAGAAATCAATGACATATAAGATAGGTACACTGGTGATAGGTCTAACCGCCATGCTATTCACCTCGTGCCTGAGCGATGGTGACGACACCATGGTACTGGAAAAGGGAGAGAAAAACGAGTTCGTCGATGGCGACCAAACCGTGGTTGTTGGTACCAATGAGTATGCCGACATCGAGAACGGAGGCTTCACACTCTACATACCCAAGGGTTCCGTGCCAAAGACCAACTCTGGCGACAACGGACGAGTGGCTTTCTCCATCAGCCACGTTGACATACCCGACCTTCCCTGCCAGTTGCCTGCAGGGGCCAGTGTAGTAGGAAAAAACAGCATAAAGATAGAGCCTATGAACTTCACGTTCAACAGCCCTCTCGTACTCAAATGCCCCACAGGAGGCAACACCAACTGCGTATTGCTGCGTTACAACGACTACACCAACAGTTGGGAAGTAGTACCATTCTCCTCTCGCAATGCTGACGGCACCTCCAATGTGTCACTCATTGAGACAGGATACTTCGTATTGGTGGAATATCCACAACAGACCACAGAAATGGGTGGAGTCCGCATATTACAAAAATATATAGACAACGAATATTTCTACTACCTCACTCTCACCCCTGTCAACGGCAGTTCAAAAGACGCCAAGATGATTGCCTTCTCACCCAACGGATCACCCCTGTACATGGCATATGTGGCAAGAGGTGAATACAAAGCCGTGCTGTCTCGCCAGAAACGCAGCCAGTTGAACTCCGACACAGAAATGGAACAATATTCTTCTGTCATCAGAGTCAAAGTAACCGACAAACTCATCGCAGGCACAGGTGGATATGACACATATACAGGATGGACAGACATCAAGCTGGACAACATCTCATGGAGCGACGGACGTTCTGACGCATGGGGCACCATCACCACAACATACGGAACAGGCAAGTTCCAAGCTACTCTCACATGGGTCAACCCATCCGAAGCAGAACACACTGACTACGACCTGCACCTATATGGCCCGGAAAACTTACATGTTTACTACACCAACAAGAAGCAAGGCTGTTTCGAGCTCGACCGTGACTGGATATCCAATCCTGGCAATGCAGTAGAGAACATCTATAGCGTGAGTGACAATTTCACTCCAGGACAATACCAGGTGAAAGTTCATCACTTCGGCGGTGTTGTGGGCAGACGATACAACTGTCGTGTAATCATCAACGGAGTCGTTGTTAAATCCGTTTCTGGTGCCATCGCAACCAACAAGCAATTCGATGACATCTACTCTTTCAACGTAGAATGACAAACTCTATACCCATAAAGAGGGTGTGCTATGTATTTATGGCACACCCTCTTTTGCATCTTGATAAAGATTAGATTTTATTTTCAAAACTCAACATCACCAATTAGTATATTTTCGATAATGAATATATGGCGACGATGCTTGCTCGAAAAGTACAATATCGTTTTTAAGATAATAGATTCCGCAGTGATAAAACAAATCCATATCCCCATCCGCATTTTCTGACAAATAGAAATACCAAACCGATTGCTCTTCGTTAGCTATTTTATTTCCATAATGAAACGAATCGTAAATACGACTTACCGATCCATCAGTACCACCATTTTCTGTCATTATTTTACCATTTTTCACGGTCCATTTTCCCCATTCATGCACACCTGCAAAGGAAAAATAAAGTTTTCCATTTTTCAACTCTGCATTTTTACAAGTTATTATTTCACCTTCGGACTTTATACGAACCACAAGTTTGCCATCCGCCTCTATTACCTTAATGTTACCAAAACCACCAATTGGAGGTTCACAGTTCCACACTCCCAAGAACTTCTTGTAACCATCAGGCAATTGCTGTGCGTTGACATCAACACAACAGACTAAGCCTGTAACGACCATAAAGAGTATTGATATTATTCTTTTCATAATCACACGAATTTAGAATTAACTATTTGTTTATCAACATGATGATTTTCTGCAATATATTGGTCATATCCATCATATCTTCAACACACGTCCACTCATAGATGCTATGTTCAGCTTGTTGACCACTGAAAAGACAAGCACCTCCACGCAAGCCCTTGGCAGCTATCATTGCCGAGGTTGTACCACCACGTTCACTGCGTGGAGAAACTTTTTTGCCAAGACTCGCATACGCCTTCTTGATGATGTCTGGCAAAGTAGGATACATCGTATATGCTACATTCTCGTACTGCAAGATTTCTGCCGAAGTTTCTACTTTCACAAAGGGGAAGGCATCTATAGTTTTTCCTTCAGCAGAATCGAGCATCTGCCGCAAAGTATCACCTTCCAACTTATCAAAATAGCGCAAACGTACTTTCACTAAATTATCGTCAGAGATAACCTTACCTGTGCTATCCTTTGGATGACTAATATCATAACAATGGATATACCCCTGTTTACCACGACTAACAGACGGATGCTTATAGGGTGGAATTTGTCCTACGAAATAAGAGGCTGCTGTCAAAGCATCACCATATTTGTTGGCATACCCTTCACCAGGATGCGCATTTTTACCATGAAATGTATAGATACGCATAGCTGCAGTAAAGTTCTCTACAGAAAAGGCATGAGGATCATCTCCGTCTACATCTATCACTACATCAGGATTACCACCTACATACTTTGTTTCAAACCCATCAGCTGCCCTGCCTATATCCTCGTTTTGCGAAAAGACAAAATACAAATCACCATGCTCAAAAGGCTTTCCATACAAAAGGTTACAAATGAGTGACACCAAGACCGTACACCCCGTCTTATCATCCGCCCCAAGCAAGGTATTACCGTCACTTGTTATGATAGTCTTGCCTATGCATTCTTTCAGATATTTACCTTGTGGCGATTCTGGACTTAGCACAACCCCAGAAGGCAAGACTATATCACCACCTTGATAATTGCGATGAACTATCGGTTTTATATTACCACCAGGTGCCTCCGGTGTAATATCAAGATGCGCCATCAACATAATAGAAGGGAGTTTTCTTTTTGTTGTAGCAGGCAACTTGGCATATACATATTCCCTCTCACTACGAACAACTTGCAAGCTCTTATTATTCTTAGCCATTTTCAAGAGGTCTTGTTCCACGAGTCTTGCCATCTGTCGTTGTCCCATACTCAAAGGGAAAGCTGTTACGTCCTCACCTTCTGTACTTTGGCTATTAATTCTTGCATAATTTACAAACCTCAAAACACAACTTTCCTTTAAAAGAGTATCCAAACTATACAACTCTTGTGAAGAAAGCAAAGAACTCAAAATTTCTTGTTGTTTCTTTTTAGAATTCTTCGTTCGAGGAATAGTTAATCGAACATCGGGCAGTTTGGTATTTTGGGACGTAGTAGTATTTGTCTTAGACGAGGTCTCATTAGCTTTTCTAACCCCATGCACAACTGGAGCGACCCAATTAATAGGTGGCTTAACACGAGGAGGCTTAATTTTCGGGATTTTCGATGATTTTATAATACCCTTACCTACATTTTGCGCACACACATCTATTGTAGATAAACACATGATGCAGAGCAACAAGAAATACTTAATAGATAACTTCATATTGCTACATTATTTATTGATAATCATAATCGGCACCGCAGTTATTACAATGGAGCCACTTCACTTCCACTTGTATTAACTTTTTCCCAGTTCCCTCACAATACTGACACGTCCATTTTTTGTTATTAATTATATTATAGCCATTACCATGACAATGATAGCAATCATCTGGTCCTGGTTTCGTAACAATTTTGCTACGAACAACTAAAGTCCCACCACAAGAGCATGTCCGACCTTGAACCTTCTCTACATGACCTTTCACAACATTAGCATTTACACTTTGGTATACAAAGAGCACAAACACCAAAGCCACTACAAAACAAAAACCTTGCAAAAACTTCTTCATAACAAAAAAGAATTATGCCTTACAGAACATCCCTAAATAGGCGATAAATAATTTTCCTATAGATACTAAAAAAGACGTGGGAGTCTCTACTTCTCGCTCATCCCAAGTCTTCAGGCTCTCGCATTGCCTCCGCTCCCAGGATAAGCAACACAGATAGCCCACGTCATGACGCATTATAAATATGTGACAATAGAAGACCTTATCAAAAAATGATAATAGCCTCATTCGTCAGGATATAATACACCTATCGTGGACGTTCTCGTTGCCTTATCTTCAAGAAGCGGATTCAAATTTGCGAGATTCGAAGACTCCAAAGATAACGTTCCGTAACGTCCTTTATCAGTAAATAACCCACTCACCCATACAAACGAGCTAACTGAGTTGATGGCAAATTTAAGAATTATTTCCGTAACTTCCAAACTTTTAGTGTTTTTTTTCGATATAATATTATATTTTATCTGAGAACAAGGAATTGTGCTTAAGAGTTGGTAATATTACTTCCCCTCCTGTAAAATTGCTCCTTAAAGAGCACTATTGTGCCCTGCGCTGGGCACAATAGTGCCATAAGTAGGCATTTTTCCTGCATCAGTATTTATAAAAATGAATTACGCAAAAACCCTTCACCCTTCATCTATACGCCCGAAATGCCGATAAACACAGGGGATTCGAGAGAGAAAGGTCAAAATTAACCCTTCATCATCCTTCATCGCCCTTCATTACTCTTCATTTTTTGCCATTTTCGGATTTCGGCTGACTGATGCAACTTCTGCATAAGTAGTCAACTGTGAATATGACTAAAATGAAGTAAGTCAACGTAATTTATAACTAAGTAACAAGCGAGTCAACTCGTATTAAAA
>CAVACC010000028.1:0-32124 GCA_963587495.1 Clostridia bacterium
GAAGTAGGTTGCGGAATTTTGGACTGTCAGTGTCAGCGTCAGCGGATTTGCTCCACGACCCCGAAAAAAATCCTCCAAAAGAAGTGGTTTCTCAGATTTTATTTGTATCTTTGCCATGTCTATCGTTGGATTTTTTGTTTCTTTTTGCAACACGAAGATACGTTGAATTTTTCGACATGGCAAGACCTGGGCCGCTTTTGTTGCTCAGGATATCAAAAGTATAATAAACTATAGTGCTGCGGAATAAAATAACTAAAATGAATATGAGAACATTTACTTTTAAAAGTCTGTTTTTAGCAGTGTTATTTATGTTGCTTGGGAGCACGGCAATTCTGGCTGCAGATGATGGCTTGATTACCAGACAAATAACACTCAAGCTGGATGAGGCTGGTACTTTACCTAATAAGATTAGTGAAAGCCAGAAGAATCTGATTACCAATCTGAAGATTGTTGGTGAAGTGAATGGCACGGATTTGAAATTTATCCGTGAGATGGCTGGTTGTGATTTTAATGGGAAAGAAACCGACGGAAAACTATCTATATTAGACTTGTCTGAAGCAAAAATTGTAGAAGGTGGAGATGCTTATTATTCGGACCGCGATGATGGCTTCATTTATACCTCTAATGATAAGTTGGGCGATTATGTTTTTAATGATTGCAGTGGTTTGACAAGCTTGACCCTCCCTTCCAGTGTTACTAAGATAGGCTGTTATGCTTTGTCAAATTGCATTGGATTGACAAGCTTGACCCTCCCTTCCAGTATTACTGAGATAGGCGAGCTTGCTTTTCTGAATTGCAGAGGGTTGACTAACTTTACCATCCCTTCCGGTGTTACTTCGATAGGTTCTGGAGCTTTTTTCTGCTGCTATGGATTGATTAGCTTGACCATCCCTTCCAGTGTTACTTGGATAGGTTCTGAAGCTTTTAAAGTTTGCAGTAGTTTAACATCCATTTATGCATATATGGAAAAATTACCAGAGACGGGGTCAAATCTATTTCTTGGATGTGACGAAAAGAAATGTACGGTTTATGTACCAAAAGGAACTGGTAATGCTTATTTTCGGTCAGCAGAATTTGGCTATTTCTATAATATAGTAGAGTTCGATGCGACGGGCATTGATAAGGTTGCAACCTCTGCCAATGTCAAGGAAGTCTCTCGCTATTCAGCAAATGGCCAGCGATTATCAGCTCCAGCCAAGGGCTTGAACATCGTGAAGTATAGTGATGGAAGTGTGAAGAAAGTTGTTGTTCAATAGTTTCGGCTAACGAACGCAATATAATGATAGATCAAGTAATTTGGGCACGAGCAATCGTGCCTTTTTTGGTTTATGATTGGTCTTATATCTTAATTCAAGTTTCGCAAGTAAGCCCCACACGCCCTGAAGGGGCAGAAGCTCCTAGCCCAGGGCATCGCCCTGGGTGTTTATGGACGCAAATCTGTCGCCCTGTAAGGGCAAAAGCTTTAAAACTCCAGGCAATTTATAAAGCTTTTGCCCTTACAGGGCGCCTTGCTGATTGCCATTATACCCAGGGCGATGCCCTGGGCTAGGAGCTTCTGCCCTTTCAGGGCGTGCTGTTGGAGAGCTTCCGTCTTTTCAGCCCGTACTATAGGAGCTTCTGGATTTTCTTGGCGTGCCAACCGTACAGGTCGAAAAATTTCACCCATTTCTTTTCTGTTTCAAAATAAATGAGTACCTTTGTAGCGATATAACTTCTGAACTTCCGAATACACTAAACTAATATAATCAACCGAAAACAATGAAGAAATCGATCAGCATCATCATCAAGTCCATCGCCATGGCAGCTTTGCTCATGGTGTCGGCTGGCGCCCATGCCGCCGAGGTGGTATACAGAATCGTGGAGTACAACAAGACGACGCAGGACTTCATCCTCTCGGCCTCGGGACAGGTGCCTAAGGGCTCGTATGCCTGGTTTGAGAACGGATATGGTGCCACCACGGGCAACCGCTACAACCAGATACCACGCAACCGTAAGGCCATGCTGTGGCTCAGCGGATGGCAGGGATGCACCATCAACAGTATCACCTTCAGCATGTGCTCCAACAACAAGGCGGGACAGGTGGGCTTCTCGGTCGGCGATGGCGAGAGCACGCTCTTCACCTCCCGTCCGTGCGACTTTGCCGACAGCAAGTGGTTCGGACAATGGGTGTCGAAAGACCTCGGGGTGTATGTCGACATCACCCAGCCAGTGATGGCAGAGAGCTTTGCTTCCGACCTCGCCAA
This sequence comes from Clostridia bacterium, assembly GCA_963587495.1. GTDB lineage: Bacteria > Bacteroidota > Bacteroidia > Bacteroidales > Bacteroidaceae > Prevotella. Next base: position 2,244 of record CAVACC010000028.1, read on the forward strand.
CATCACCCTGCAGGGCGGAACCGCAGAGGGCTCGGTGTACATCGACGCCATCACCATCCGCTACGACGAATCGCCCGGCACTGTGCTCGAATCGCCCTTGGGATGGAGCTATGACAAGTTGACGAAGAAGAGCACGCTGCAGGAGGGCGATGAGCTGATGATCTTCCGCAACGGATGTGCTGCTGGCGATATCGACGGCATGGAGTCGGCTTCTCACTATTTGGACGCCATCGCAGTGGCTTCCACGGGCGATGTCAGCGACCCCGAGGTGCTGCGCTTCACCTTGGGCAAGTCGGCCGACAACCCCTCTCACTGGACCTTCACCGACCAGCAGGGCCGCCGACTCGGAGCTAAGGGCAAGGGAGCTTTGGCATGGAACGAGGGCGTCACCATCTGGACGGTCGATTTGGGCATCGAGGGTGCCACCATCGCAAGCACCAACAGCTCTTACGGCACGTTGCGCTTCAACGCTCCTGCAGGGAGTTATCCCCGCTTCAATCTCTATACCTCCACCTCGTTGCCCCTGCCTTACCTCTATCGCAAGGTGAAGCAGAACGAGGCAGTGTTGTCCACCTCTCTCTCCTTTGCTGAGTCAGAGATGACGGTGGCGCTGTCGCAAGGTCATGTGGCGCTCAGGCCCACGGTGTCGCCCAGTAAGGTTACCGACGGGCGCATCTCATGGACGAGCAGCAACGAGGCAGTGGCGACGGTGAACGGCGGTTTCGTCACGCTGAAGTCAGAGGGCTCTGCCGTCATCACCGCCCGCACGAAGGACGGTGGTGCCGAGGCCACGCTTCAGCTTACCGTGGCCGACGATACGGGCATTCTTTCCCCAGCAGCCGGAGCCCGCAAGCCTGCAGTTCGCAAAGTGGCTGACCGACAGGGCATTGTCATCACCACCCCCACCCATCGTTATGGTGTGAATGGAGTGGAGAAGAGGTAGAGTAAATGAAGTCAACTTCTGAACTTGCGAAAGTTCAATGATATATTAATAGAGAGATAACAGATCATCAAAACCTGAATAACCTTATGGCAAGATTTGCTCATTTTTTCATCAAGTACAAGCATGAGTTCGCCCCGCATCACTGGGAAGATCGCCAGCATCACTTGGGCAGGCTCTTCGAGGAGGACTCGAGCATCGACTTCCGGCTGGGCGAGGGCGAGACGCAGAAAGTGTTCAATCACCGAGTGTATCACCTGTTGTCGGCACCCGAAATCATCGTGATGCAGTTCGCCAACAGCATCGACATCCCCATCGAGAAGCATTACGAGCCCAGTGTGGCGAGAGACGAGCCTTCGTGCTTCGTAGTCATCGACAACCGACGTGGCCTTCGCACCGTTGCCATACATCGCCGCAAGAAGGCATTCGGCAATCCGCAGCAAGTGGCGCGCATCCTCTCCCGAACCATCAACGCCAGGCTCTTCGCCGAATATTGCTACTCGTTCGACATCCTGCCCAGCTACTACGCAGAAGACCTCTTCAAGACGTGGACACGGCTGCAACAGCACTCGCAAAACCTCATCTTCGGTGCGCCCGAGGGACTGACGGAGAGCGAGATCTTGCAGCGAGTGGACCGGTTGAGGGGCGAGGGAAAGGAGTATTTCGACGACTCGCTCATGTCGTTCATGCTGCCACTGGCGTTGGCTGCCAAGAGGGACAATTACAAGTCGCTCTACACCGTGATGCCCGAGGAGGCGAAGACCGCACTCTATGTTGACAAGTCATCTGTCTTCATGAAGAATCTGCTCACGCTGAGCCGCGCCACCGATACCCCTGTGGAGCTGATTACCAGTGACGGTGCCCACTACTCTTGTCTCATCGACTCCGAAGAGACTCTCTCTGACAAGATTGTCACCCAGGAATTCGATTCCGTCCTGCTGGAGTGCCTCTTTCATGGCACCGACAAGGAGGGCGCACCCATGGAGCAGGAGAAGCGCATAGAGCTGGAATCCAAGGTGATAGAGATGATGAACAGCATCAAGCACGAGTCTGAGGACGAGGAGACGCAGACGGCGTAGCCCCTCGCTCTCTTCCTAAATCGAATAAACTAAAAACTCAACTTTCGCAAATGGGGAAGTTAAAGAATTTAAAGAAGTTAGAGAAGTTAAAGCCATATGCTTTACTGCTAAATATACAGTCCAAAAGGCTGTTGGCTATAACTTCTAACGACCGAAGGGAGTGATAACTTCTTTAACTTCTATAACTTCTGAACTTGCTAAAGTTCAATAAAAAATAAATGATAGAACGACTTACACCTCAGCAGGCTCGACCCCTGCGCCGCCGTATGCTTTCCGATACGGTCTATGTAACCTTCCACGATGCCTTGAAGGCGTGGTACAAGGAAGGCAAGACCCACCTCACGCCTCAGGAGATTTGCCTCTCGGCAAGAAATCTCTGTGATGTGATACTCGGGCTTCCAGATGCGCAAGAGGGCATCGATGACGAACTGGAAGACTTGGAGGAGGAGGCTTCCTGCATCACCGAGGCCTATGGCGACGGCGGCGCAGCTGCCGATGCAATGCTTATCGAGATGGTGGCAGCCTCGATGTTCGCCGCCTTGTCATCGAAGCAGGGCCAGGCACCAGGGAGGCTACTTGAGAAGTCAAACTTGAAGTCTGTCATCCTCTGCATCATGAAAAGGTGGTGCCACCATGAACTGTTCGATGCCCTGCTCGACGAGGGATGCAAGAAGGAAGAGGCCCGGTTGGCGGAAGGAAAGCGGGCCGACTTGTTGCATTACGAGCTGATGGAGTGGGAGCGGGAAGAAGGTGAGAACCCCGATGCAATGCGACAGTTCATCAATCAGCTGCTCACCCCGGCATACGGCAGGAGCGTGGAGACCATCAAGGAGATGCTGCTCTCGCTGAACAGGTACAACATCGAGCACCGTCACTTGTTCGACGTTCCGTTGCTCGAACTCTACAAGCGGCTCGACGGCGAGGCTCAGGGCGTAAGCGCAGGAGGCGACAACTGTGGCATCATGACCGGGGGTGACCTGAACGCAGGATTCCATTTCACCGACCCTCAGGCGGAGATGCTGGCAAAGGCTATCGCCGCCAAAGAACCCCAACCTCTTTTACAAAAACGATAATTATGGCAATCAATATCAATGGCAACAACTATGGCATAGCCGTCGATGGCAACCTCACCATCGAGCATGTGAACTTTGGATTAGGAGGCGGCGTCCAGTCGGCCTCGGGCATCCACCGGGAGGAGATTGCCGACTCCCTGCGCAACTACATCTTCGACACCAGGCTCTTCGACTCTGACGACAAGCTGCGTGCCCTGCTCGGTGAGATTGCTAAGAGCATCGACCTTGGCGAGTACAACGCCATCTACGGCCCTAACGAGCATGGCAGGATCAACCCTTCTGCCAAGAACGAATGGTACTATATCTTTGAGGCCTTGCTGGAGGCAGGCGTATGCCGTCAATCTGTGGGCGACAAAGAGTTTGTGGAGCAGATGATGGAATGGTTCCCTACGGTGTTCTCCTATGATACTCCCGAGGAAATGAAGTCGATGACCGACAAGTTGCGCAAGTCGATCTCGCATGAACGCGCCCAGTGGAAATACGGCGAATCCAAGGAGGTGACCAGGTTGAAGGACATGTGGGCAAGGCGCAATCAGCTCGGTATCGCCTACGAGAAGGTGAGCCGGTTCTACGAGATAGCCTACAGGGGACTGTACGTGCGGCTCGTGGAGATGAAAGAGGAAATGAATTGCATAAAATAGCTTAATTTATAATGATTATCGCAAAAAATAATGTATATTTGCTGCAAAATTCGGTGAATTTATGAAGAAAACAAGATAAAAGATGTCTTAGACAGGTATGTTGTAGAACTTCTGATAATAATACAGAATTATGGCAAACGAAATAACAAAGACTTCAGATAATGTAGAAGACCTATTCAACAAGGTGTCTGGTCTGATAGAACAGGCAAGGTCTTACGTGAAGACTTCTGTCAACACGGCGGAGGTCTATACCAAGTACTATGTAGGCAAGTATATAGTAGAGTATGAACAGAATGGAAATGTTCGTGCGCAATATGGAAAGCAAGTTATTAAGGACTTGTCTAAAAAGCTAACAGGTCGTTTTGGAGAAGGATGGTCTGCTGATATTTTGGAAAAATGTCGGAAGCTATTTGTCGTATATTCAATTTCCGCAACAGTGTCGCGGAAATTGAATGTACAGGAAAAATCCGCAACACTGTTGCGGATTTTTGAAAAAAAAGTAACTGATGCTCCGAACTTTGTGTTGTCATGGTCTCATTATTTAATTTTGATACGTATTGACAATGAAGCAGAACGTAATTTCTATGAGATAGAATGTGCAAGCCAACATTGGAGTGTTCGACAGTTGCAGCGTCAAGTAGGCAGTTGCCTTTATGAGCGATTGGCCTTGAGTCGTGACAAGGATGAGGTGATGCGTTTGGCAAAGGAAGGGCAAACGATAGAGAAGCCTTCAGATGTTATCAAGAGTCCTTTGACCTTGGAGTTCTTGGGCTTGAAGCCAGATGCCGCTTACTCTGAGTCGAAGTTGGAGAATGCCATTATCAGCAAGATGCAGCAGTTCCTGCTCGAATTAGGCAAAGGCTTCCTCTTCGAGGCACGTCAGAAACGTTTCACTTTCGATGAAGACAATTATTATGTTGATTTGGTCTTCTATAATAGATTGTTGCAATGCTATGTCCTTATTGATTTGAAAACAGACAAACTTTCCCATCAAGACCTTGGACAGATGCAGATGTATGTCAACTATTATGACCGCTTTGTGAAGCAAGACTTCGAGAAACCAACCATCGGCATTTTGCTCTGTGAGAGTAAGAACGATGCACTTGTAGAGTTGACTTTACCAAAAGACTCGCATGTCTATGCCTCTGCATATCAATTATATTTGCCAGACAAGGCTTTGCTGCAAGCCAAGGTTAGGGAATGGATTGCGGAGTTTGAGGAAAACAATATAGGTTAAAAGAATTTGTGAGACGCTGTCTCACTAATTCAGAAAAGGATAGGATAATATGGAAAAATCTGCATTAACAAACATAACAGAAAAGCTGACTCAACCAGAGAAAAACTTTGTCTCTGACTTGAAGCATTTAGCCGGTGAAGCACGTCGGCAAGCCTATCGCAGTGCAGACCATCTATTGGTGGTTCGCAACTGGCTTATCGGTTGGCGTATCGTGACACAGGAACAAAATGGTAAGGAACGTGCGAAATATGGCGAACATGTCTTAAAATTGGCCTCCCAAACCCTTACAGAAGAATACGGCAGGGGGTTCGGACTGACAAGCATAAAGAACATGCGCTCTTTTTACCTGATGTTCAGTAAATTACAAATTGGTCAAGCAATGCTTGACCAATTCAAACTCACAGACGAACCAATTCGTCAAGCACCGCTTGACGAATCTACGATACCATTTTATCCTAACCTATCATGGCTTCACTATGAACGCTTACTGCGTGTAAAAGATGCGGATGCAAGGTTGTGGTATTTGAAGGAGGCGGCTCGTGAGCAATGGGATTACCGTACCTTGCAGCGTAATATCTCCTCACAATACTATTATCGTTTGTTGCAAACCCCTGAGCATCTGCGCAAAGAGGTAAGTGACGAGATGCGTTCGCTGACTTTAGATTTCGAAAAAGACAAACTCTCTTATCTCAAGAATCCCGTGATAGCAGAGTTCTTAGGATTACCACAGAACCCTGCCTATAGTGAATCGAAACTGGAAACTGCCATTATTGACCATCTGCAGACTTTCATCATGGAGTTGGGCAAAGGCTATGCGTTTGTGGCTCGCCAACAGCATATCAAGACGGACATGGGCGATTTCTATATCGACCTTGTGTTTTACAACATCATCCTAAAGTCCTATCTCATTATTGATTTAAAGACTACGCAGATAACTCATCAGGATGTGGGACAGATGGATATGTACGTCAGAATGTATGACGAGTTGAAGAAAGAGGAAGGCAATAATCCTACTATCGGTTTGGTTCTGTGTTCTGACACAAGCAAAGACCTTGCACGTTATTCCATATTGAAAGACAGCAAGCAGCTCTTTGCCGCTAAATATCTTACTTATCTTCCTACAGAAGAAGAGTTGAGCCGAGAAATCCGTGAGCAGAAAGAGTTTTTTGAATTACAAAAGGGAAAAGAGGTAGAAGATGAAGATTAGATTGACATGTATGCTTGTAGTATTGCTCTGTTGCTTTAATAGCCTCTTGGAGAATAGATCTTGGTAACTGCTTTGCCAAATAGTTGTCCAATTCTATCTTCTTTTCTAAAAGTTGATTTAATCTCATTTTCAGATGTTCCATATTTATGCTGTTTTGAATTTAGTGTGGGACATCTTCTCATAATAGGAACTCATAGAACAAATTTATGTCTATTTTATTAGGACAACTTTATGTTTTACTAATAAACGAATAGAAATGGAATTAGACAAATTTGAAGAGTTCCTAAGCCAAGGCAATATGGCTAAGAACACGATTTCGGCATATCTGTATGCCGTGAAGGAGTTTGGCTCTCGACACAAAGAGTTGAACAAGAGAAACTTGTTGGTTTACAAGACCTACTTGATTGAGACTTACAAGCCAAAGACGGTGAACCTCCGTATTCAGGCGTTGAACAAGTACCTTGTATTTGTAGGCAAGACAAAGCTCCGCTTGAAGTCGGTCAAGGTACAGCAACGTTCTTATTTGGAGAATGTCATCAGCAATGCCGACTACACCTTCTTGAAGAACAAGTTGAAGAAGGAAGATAACTTGGAGTGGTACTTTGTGGTGCGTTTCTTGGCTGCGACTGGTGCCAGAGTGAGCGAACTTGTACAAATCAAGGTTGAGCACGTGCAAGTAGGCTATTACGACATCTACACCAAGGGTGGCAAGATACGGCGTATCTATATCCCCAAGACATTGCGCACGGAAACAGAAAAGTGGTTGCAGACACTCAACCGTACAAGTGGCTATCTCTTTCTCAATCGCTTTGGCGAGCGCATCACGACAAGAGGCATATCACAGCAGTTGAAAAACTATGCGGTGAAGTATGGCTTGAATGAAAAAGTGGTGTACCCTCACTCGTTCCGCCATCGTTATGCCAAGAATTTCTTGGAGAAGTTCAACGACATTGCCCTGCTTGCCGACCTCATGGGACATGAAAGCATCGAAACAACACGTATCTATCTGCGAAGAAGCAGCATGGAGCAACAGGAAATAGTTGACAAGGTTATCACTTGGTAAAATGCCAATAAAGGTTCATTGGAATAAGAGTAGAAAGAGATGCAGGTCTCTTTCTGCTCTATTCATGTAAAACGTATGACATCAATACATATAGGCTTACATACGTCTTTGTATTGATACTTTTTTGTCAAATAAACATAACGTTCGTTAGACTCTTTGTTGGACGAATGAGACGAAAAGATATGCAATGATTAGACTGGTTAGACCAGCTGCTCATTGCATATTTTTTTCTTTTGACATCCTTTTTTTTCGCTTTACCTTTGCTCATGGATTTCAGAACCATCGCCGAGTTCTGAAGTTCGTGGACATTCCTGTGTATGCCATGTTGTAAGTGGGACATAAGAATGATATTGCCATCCACTCGCTCTTTGACAAGGTTGAAACAACAAGAATGATGGTCTTCTGCCATGAAAATCACATTTTGAATTAGAAACATAGTATTAACCATTTTAATAGTTATAGCATATGAAAAAAACTAATGTAAAGGTTGTCGGTAGCAAGGCTGCTGCCAATCATGAGAACGCCATCCGGGTGATGGTATTTGAGTGCTCTGAGTTCGGATGCATCCGCATCTTGACCGACGAGAAAGGTGAGCCTCAGTTTTGCGGAAATGACGTGTGCAAAGCTCTTGGATATGACCAGGCCCGCAAAGCTATCTTGCGCCATGTGAAGCCTACTGACGGTACGAAACGTACCGCGAGTGTGACTATACGAAGAAACGGATCTGTGTATGAACAAAAACGCAGTTTGCATTTCGTCAACGAGAGCGGATTCTATGCGCTGGTGCTTGGCTCGAAGCTCCCCACAGCGCAGCGGTTCAAGCATTGGGTCACCTCGGTGGTGCTGCCGCAAATTCGCAAGACGGGCGGGTTCATTCCGCTCCACGAAGGCGAGAGCGATGAGGCGGTCGTCCGCAAGACCGAGGAGATTCTTCGCAAGACGCTTCGGGAGAAAGATTCCTTCATAGCCCAGCAGAACAAGCTCATCCGTGAGCAGAAAGTGCTCCTGGGACAAAAGAGCAGACAGATAGCCGAGCAGGATGTGGAAATCGACCGACTGCTGCCCAAGGCTCTCTACGCCGACAGCGTGCTCGAAAGCATCTCGTGCTACACCACCACGCAGATAGCCAAGGAACTGGGCATGACGGCACAGGAACTGAACCGATGGCTCTGCGCTGAGCGGATACAGTACTACCAGAGCGGGCAGTATATGCTCTATGCCGAGTATGCCCACCGCGGACTGGCGAAGAGCCGAACCCACTACGAGCTCTTTGTGGGAAGAGACACCGTGCATACCCGAATGTACCTCGTGTGGACGGAGACGGGACGAGAGTTCATTCATCAAAAGGTAAAAGGGTAAAAAAATAAAAAGGTAAAAAACCATTCTGCCTTATTTTTATCCATAAGCAGTAAACACTTAACATTACTCATTTAACATTAACGAAAGATGGAAACAATGATCATGAAAGTAGTGGCGCAGGGAGAGACTTCCCTCGTCGATTCGCAGAAGAGTGAGAACGGAAAACTCGCCAAATGCAACATCGTGTTGCAGGAGTTTGGCGGAAAGTTCGAAAACCAGTTTGCCGCAGTCATGCTCGGCAAGGACGCACAACTCAGGTTCTATGCCGGAGAGGTGGTCGTGGTGAAACTGCGCTTCCAAACCCATGAGTATCAGGGACAGGTGTATCAGGACATCCTGGTGCAGGACATCGAGAAAATTCAAAGGAGTTAAGGAGAAATCTCAAGGAGTTAAGGAGTTAAAGGAGTTAAGACAACAGTCTTTGTGGGTGTATTCATTAAGCAGCACGCCCTGAAAGGGCAGAAGCTCCTAGCCCAGGGCAACGCCCTGGGTATAAAGGCAATCAGCAAGTCGCCCTGTAAGGGCAAAAGCTTTACAAATTGCCCCTGGAGTTTTAAAGCTTTTGCCCTTACAGGGCGACAAGTTTGCGAACATGATAACCCCAGGACGTTGCCCTGGGCTAGGAGCTTCTGCCCTTTCAGGGCGTGCTGCTTATATGAGCGATAATTCCCTTAACTCCTCAAAAAAATAAACATTAACCAACACAAAACAAAAACAATGGCTTTTGGAATATCACAAAGCGTAAGGAGCAGGGAGGTGCAAGTATGCACCCCCGAGCTCTTCCACCAGGCTGCCAGGAGCAGCAGGGTGAAGGACGTATGCGCACAGATAGAGGACGCACTGGAGCGCAAACGACGGGGTGAGATAGGACAGGAAGACTACGACACGATGAAGACACGGCTCAAGAGCCAGTTGCCCATACTCACGCCGCACGCCACCTTCCGCAACGGACGACGACTCAACGCCGACGCCATACCCAGCGGACTCAGCATCTACGACAAAGACCATATCGCCGACCCAAGGGGATGGTGGAAAGCAAAGAGTGAAGAACTAAGAGTGAAGAACCCAAGTGTCTTGGCGAGAATACTGCTCGTACACGTCACACCGTCGTTGGAGGGCCTGCGCCTCGTCTTCGTCATGCCCCAGGACATGAACCTGGCAGAGGCCCAGAAGTGGATGTCGCAGCAGCTCGGCGACGAGGAGTACGACGTGTGCGTGAAAGACCTGGCACGTCCGTCGTTCATCGTGCCCGAAGACTATATCCTCTTCATCGACGAGGCAAGGCTCTTCGCACAGGTGGAAACCCCTTCGGAGGCTGACGATGCTGTCCCTCATGCGAATACCCACGAAAACACCAACCCCAACACAAATGAAAACACAAATGAAAATGAAAACAAAACCGAAAAAGAACATCGACCTGAGGGCGACAGCGGCGCTGCTGCTCTTTCTGACAGCGCTGCTGCTGAGCATGCCCAGTCTGCTGGTAATGATCGTGCTGATAATCATCATATCGGCAATCATGGAGTGGATCAAGATCATGGCGGAGAGGAGAGACGACAAGACTTCGCCAAAGAATACGACGGAATCCCCTACGAGGTGATAACCCGCAAGCTCGTGGAGCTGCTCGGAGGTGAGCCGCAGCACGGTTCGCGCAACTCGTTCATCTTCACCCTGAGCTGCTATCTGCGCTATCTGTGCGACGACAACGCCGCATGGATCAAGCAGGTGATTCCCACCTTCGGCGAGGAGCAGAAGCGGGCCTTCACCACCGTCGACAGCGCCTGCCAGCGCAAGCAGTCGCACCGCATGCCGATGATCGTGCGCAAGGCCATCACCCTGTGCCAGGAGGAGAGGGCGAGGGGAAGGGCCTCCGACTATGATGCCGACGAGTTTGGCGACATCCTCAATCCCGACTCCTACTTCTACCGCATACACGAGATGCCCCAGAAGCTGCCACGCCTCATCCGCCTGCTGGTGAGCAAGACACCCGCCATCTATCAGCCTGCCGTGTCGCAGGCCGTCTTCCCAGCCCTGGCAAGCCATCTGTGCGACACCCGCTTCCGCTACGTCGACAACGTGGAGCACGAGGCCACGCTGATGAACATCCTCTGTGCACCCACAGGAAGCGGCAAGGAGAGCATCACACAGCCCATCAACCGCATCATGGCCGACATCAGGGCACGCGATGCCGAACAGCGTGAGCGGGAGAGGGTATGGAAGGACGAATGCAACCGCAAAGGCTCCAACAAGGACAAGCGTGAACGCCCCGAAGGACTCGTCATCCAGGAGGTGAACATCGACATGACCAACCCTGCCTTCGTGCTGCGTATGAAGGAGGCTGAACGGCACTTCCTCTATGCCAAAGTGAATGAGCTGAACCTCTTCGATGCCCTCAAGGGCAAGACCAACCAGCACTTCCGCATCATGGAGCTGGCCTTCGACCTGGGCAACTACGGACAGGACCGTGTGGGCGTGCAGTCGGTGACCGAGACTGTGAAGGTGCGCTTCAACTGGAATGCCTGCTGCACACCGAAGAAGTGTCGCGACTACTTCCGCAGGGTGGTGACCGACGGCCCCGTGAGCCGCATCTCGTTTGCCACCATCGAGCGCCGTCCGTGCGGTTCGGAGATTCCCGTCTATGGCACCTACGATGCCGCCTTCGACGAGGAGCTGAAACCCTTCATCGACAACCTGCTGAAGGCCCGCGGACTGGTGGACTGCCCCCAGGCACTCAGGCTCGCCCGAAAGCTGATGGAGGAGAACGCCGAGTTCGCCCGTCTGTCGCAGAACTACGTGTTCGAGAACCTCTCGTTTCGTGCCAACGTCATCGCCTATCTCAAGGCCTGCGTGCTGTATGTGGCCAACGGCATGAAGTGGGAGAAGCCGATAGAGGACTTCGTGCGCTGGAGCGAGCGTTACGACCTGTGGTGCAAGCTGAAGCTCTTCGGACAGATGATCTACGATGCCGACGGCGAGCAGGACAAGATGAGCCGCACTGCCCCCAACGGTCCGAAGAACCTGCTCTCGCTGCTGCCCGACGAGTTCACCGTGGACGACTACGTGAAGGTGCGGCGTGCACAGGGCTTCGACAACGACAACGCCAAGCGCATCAGGGATGCCATCCACCAGTGGGTGCACCGGGGATACGTGGCGAAGGTGGAAGGCGCTGACGCTGACACTGACAGTCCGATTTTCCGCAAGGTGAAGGGGTGAAAAGATAACTTCTTCAATTACTTAACTCAATAAAAAAGCAACAAAAAATGGAAATCATATTGAAAAGAATAGCCAAGAGAGCTACTTACACCATCGGCCGACTGTATATCCTGCCCGATGGAAGTGTGGAACGGGAATTGATACCCGGCAAAAGAAGAAACGACAAGCGCACTGTGCGCTGCCGTGTGGACGAGAGTCTGCTCACCGCAGAACATTACCTCTGCGACACCCTGGAGCCTACATGGCGCAACCTGCTGGGCATTCCGCTCGCCCCGAAGGAGGTGGATGCCCACCACGGCAGGGTGTCGGGCAAGGCAGCACGCAAGGTGGCGGGCAAGACAGCCATTCCCGAAGGCTCTTACACCGTGGTGGTGAGCAAGTCGCCACGATTCAAGAGATGGTTGCCACTGCTCGTGGGCGTGCCCCTCTTTGAGGGCATACGCATCCATGCCGGCAACTATCCCGACGACCCCCAGGGCTGCATCCTCGTGGGCGAGAACAAGTTTGTGGGCATGGTGGTGAACTCGCAACAATGGTTGCGCCAGCTCATCGCCCTCATCACCGAGGCCCAGCAGAACGACGAGAACATCTGGATCACCGTGGTGTGAGGGGCTGAAACTCTCTCTCAGAGCTTCCTAAACCTCTATCCCTGAGCGTTTAGGCTTGCCTGTCTCGGTGAGGGGCAGGCGGTCGATGTGCAGAAACTGCCGTGGCACCCAGTATTTAGGCAGGGCGTTTCTGCATATTTCCTCAATGAGGGGCAGGTCGGCCGACTCGGTGAGCAGGACGGCCCTTTCGCCCAGCACCTCATCTTGTTTCTTGACGATCATGAAAGGTGCTTGCAGATGAGGGCGCAGCGCTTCCTCCACCTCCTCGATCTGAATCTTGATGCCGCCACTGCACACCACGTTGTCCTTGCGGCCCTTGATGCGGAAGAGCGTCTTGCCCGTGCGGTCGTCAGTGCGTAGCAGGGCGATGTCGTTGGTGACGAGGGGTTCGGCACATACCTCGGGGGCATCGATGACAAGGCATCCGTCGGCATTGAGGCTTATGCCCACGCCGTCGAAGGGCGTGTACCAGAGGGTGGCGTCGGGACCGTTGAGGCGGCGCAGGGCGATGTGCGACAGGGTCTCGGTCATGCCATAGGTGCTCCATACGGCATTGGGCAGGGGCTTGATCATCTGTGCCAGCTCGTCGCTGATGGCTCCTCCGCCTATGATGAGGTGACGGATGCGCATGAGCCTTTCGCGCTCCTGGGGCTGCTGCAGCGTGTGGTACACCTGCATGGGCACCATGGCGGCAAAGGTGAAGCTGGGCAAGGCATCATCTGCCAGGGGATGGCTGCTCGGGCGCACGGAGGTGAGCCGAAGGTCCCGTTCGATGCTTCGCACCACCATCATCTTGCCCGCGATATAGTCGAGGGGCATACAGAGCAGGGCGGTGTCGCCAGGCTTCAGTCCTAAGAAGTCGCAGGTGATGCGGGCAGAGTTGAGCATCCGTTGCTTCTCCACCATCAGGGGCTTGGGTTTGCCCGTAGAGCCGCTGGTGTGTACCAGAATGCGGGAGTTGTCATTGTGCCATTCGGCAAGAAATTCGTTCAGTGTCATAAGGGAGTGTTTATAAAAATCTTCTCTCCCTTGATCTGCAGGGGCATGGGGATGTTGTCGGTGAAGAGTTGTCCGGTGCCCAGTCCCTGTGGCATGGAGACTGCGGGACCATAAGTCTTGGCACAGAAATGAGCGATGGCACTGAGCCCCACGTTGCTCTCCAAGGCCGAAGTGATCCAGCTTCCGATGCCCCGTTCGCTTGCCATCTCTATCCATTCCCGGCATCCGTAGATGCCTCCGTGGAGCGAGGGCTTCAGCACGATGTACTGAGGACGAATGGTGTCGAGCAATGCCTGCTTCATCGAGCGCACGTTCACGCCGATGAGCTCCTCGTCGAGGGCGATGGGCAGGGGCGACTCACGGCACAGGGCTGCCATCTTGGGCCACTGGTGCTGGCGTATGGGCTGCTCTATGGAGTGGATGTCGTACTGTGCCAGGGCCTCCAATCGGCTCATGGCGTCCTGGGGCGTGAAGCCTCCGTTGGCATCCACGCGCAGCTCTACCTGCTCCTTGCTGTACACCTGTCGTATGCGCTTGATGAGGTCGAGCTCCTTGAAGAAGTCGATGGCGCCGATCTTCAGTTTCACGCAGTGGAATCCGCTCTTCAGCTTCTCCTCCATCCGGGCGAGCATCTCGTCGTAGGTGCCCATCCATACCAGTCCGTTGATGGTGATGCCCTCCTCGCCCCGTGCGAAGGGCGTGTCGTAGAGGCTTGCCAGGTACGTCGCCCATGCCGGCACGTCGATGGCGGGGCACTGGCGGAAGAAGTCGGCAAAGGCTGTCTCCAGTCCGAAGGTGATGCTGGGGTAGGCACGTATCATGTCGTAGGGTATGCGCCCCATCTGTTCCACCATCTGGCACACCTGTCGGAGCGTGAGTGCGTATTCGGGCTTGGCGTCGCAGCTCAGGTCGGGCAGGGTGGCACATTCGCCCACGCCCCTGATGCCCGGATGCTCTGCCGAGGTGAGGGTGAGGTAATAACTGTGCCGGGTGGTGTAGACACCCCGTGAGGTTCCGGCAGGCTGCTTGAAGTGGAGCGTGCGCTCCGAAATGTCGATCTTGTACATCTTTACTTTTTCTTCAACTCATAGAGGTCCTTTCGGCGGTCGCGCAGGTTGCGCACGGCACCATAGGTATGGAGCTCGTTGAGCAGGTTGAGGTCAACGTCGGAAACGAGAATCATCTCGGTGTTGGGCGTGGCTTCCGAGCGCTTGCCGTCGTTGGGGAAGGCGAAGTCGCAAGGCGTGAACACGGCACTCTGAGCATACTGTATGTCCATGTTGTGCACACGGGGCAGGTTGCCCACACTGCCCGCAATGGCCACATAGCACTCGTTCTCGATGGCACGTGCCTGGGCGCATACACGCACACGGGAGTAGGCGTTCTGGGTATCGGTCATGAAGGGCACGAAGAGAATCTGCATGCCGTCTTGAGCCATGAGGCGCGAGAGCTCGGGGAACTCCACGTCGTAACAGATCACGATGCCTATCTTACCACAGTCGGTGTCGAAGGTCTGGATATGGCTTCCGCCGGTAAGACCCCAGCACTTCTGCTCGTCGGGGGTGACATGAATCTTCTCGTACATGTCCACACTTCCGTCGCGTCGGCACAGGAAGCCCACGTTGTAGAGGGCGCCGTCTTCCTTGACGTAAGGCATGCTGCCCGTGATGATGTTGATGTTGTAGCTGATGGCAAACTCACGGAACCGGTCGCGTATCTGCTCGGTGTACTGTGCCATCTGTCGGATGCTCTGCGCCTCGCCCATGTCGTTGAACTTGGCCATCAGAGGGGCGTTGAAGTATTCGGGGAAGAGGATGAAGTCGCTCTTATAGTCGCTCACCGAGTCGACGAAGAACTCCACCTGCTCGAAGAGGTCGTCGACGGAGGCATAGGGGCGCATCTGCCACTGCACGAGACCGATGCGCACGGTGGGCTTGCGGTCTACGTAGGAGTCTGTAGGTGGCTGATAGTAGATGTTGTCCCACTGCAGCAGGGTGGCGCAGTGTTCGCTCTCCTCGTCGCTGGGCAGATAGTTGCGTATCACACGGCGCACGTGGAAGTCGTTGGACAGCTGGAAGGTGAGCACGGGGTCGTAGATCTCACGGTTGCGCACTTTCTCGATGTACTCCTTGGGGCGCATCTGGTCGGCATACTTGTGATAGTTGGGGATGCGTCCGCCAAACATGATGGCCTTGAGGTTGAGCTTCTCGCACAGCTCCTTGCGGTATTCGTACATGCGTCGGGCCAGTCGGAGGCCACGATAGTCGGGGTGGATGAAGACCTCGATGCCATAGAGGATGTTGCCGTTGGCATCGTGGGTGTTGAAGGTTTCATTGCCTGTCACCTGGGCATAGGTGTGGTCGCCCTTCACCATGTTGTAGTTGACGATGATAGAGAGGGCACAGCCCACGATCTTGTCGTCGACGATGATGACTACCTGACCTTCGGGGAAGATGGTAATGAGTTTCTTGATTTGAGAACGTGTCCAGAAAACGTCCGAGTCGGCATAAATGCGCTTGAACGATTTCGCCAGTTGGTCGTAATCCTCCATGTGGAGGTTGCGCAAACTTACTTTTTCGATTTTGCGTGTTGAGTCCATTGTTTTCTACTGTTATTGACTTATTCGGGTGCAAAATTACAGCAAAAAACTGATATAGAGAAGGAAAAGAGGAAGTTTTTATAATCTAACTCAACTTTCGCAAGTGGTTTAAGTACTAACTGAAGGCCCAAAAGCTCTCAGCCCAGGGCATCGCCCGCAAGCAGCACGCCCTGAAAGGGCAGAAGCTCTTAGCCCAGGGCATCGCCCTGGGTATAATGCCAATCAGCAAGGCGCCCTGTAAGGGCAAAAGCTTTGTATATTGTCCGGTATTTTAAAGCTTTTGCCCTTACAGGGCGACAGGTTTGCGTCCGTAATTACCCAGGGCGCTGCCCTGGGCTAAGAGCTTCTGCCCCTTCAGGGCGTGTGGGGAAAAACTTGCGAAACTTCAATAACCTAATTGAACTTTGGCAAGTTCAATAACCTAAAATCCACATTCTGCCTGTGGGATAGCCTCGTTGTGGTCGTTGAGGTAGAGCAGAGGGGCGGGACGATAGGCAGGGCTCGCCAGCGACTCGTGGTCTTGGCGGAAGCGCGTACTGACGCCACCGATTTGAAGCATGGTGTGGAAGGCGGAACGGCTGCTCTGTGCCTGCTTGTGGCTGTTGGCGGAGAGGGCCTGTGCCACGGCAGGCTCCTGATGCCGGAAGCTCTGCGATGTCCATACCAGGAAGGGCACACGCAGTTCATACTCCGATGCCCGGGGTGAAGCATGAAGGAAGAGCTTGTGGCTGTCGTCGAAGATGTTCTCGCCATGGTCGCTCGTATAGAGCATGGCGCTCATGCCTCCGTGCCTGCTCAGGCGCTCTATCACCCCACTGAGCACAAGGTCGGTGTAGCGGATGGTGTTGTCGTAGGCATTGATGAGGTCGGGGCGGTTCTCCTTCTTGGCCTCGCAATGTGTGTCGGGCAGGAAGTGCGCCATCTCTCGGGGGTAGCGGTCCATGTAGTTGAAGTGAGAGCCATAGGTGTGGAGCACAATGAACTCCTTCTTGCGCTTGCGGGCGAGTATCCTGTCGAGGATGGGCAGCAGGTCGGCATCATAGCAGTTGCCGTCCTTGCCGGGGGCTTCGGCAAGCTCACGGCCAGCGGGGTTGACATCGCCCGTCTTGAGGAAGAGCCACTGGTCGGCCTGTTCGCCCAGGAAGTCGATGAACGAGTGGTTGGGACGCTGATTGCTCAGAAACACGGTGTGGAAGCCTGCCTCACGGAAGGCCTGCAGGATGCCTTTCTCGTGGAAGAGGCGCTCGAAGTTGGAGGCCGATGCCAGCGAGAGGAGCATGGGCACACTCTTGTGGGTGGTGTTCGACTGGGTGGTGACATCGCTGAACGCCACCAGTCCCCGGGTCTTGCTGAGCCGTGGGTTGGTGTCGCGCTGATAACCATAGAGACTGAAGTTCATGGCTCGTGCCGTCTCGCCTATCACCATGACATAGACCTCGCAGGAGTCCTCGGGATGCGACGGCTTGGCATCGAAGCGGAAACGGACAGAAGCCTCCTTGTAGTGGATGGACGCATTGTTGCGCTTCACGGCAAGGTAGAGGTTATAGAACACGTTGACGGGGTAGAGGTCGTTGAGCACGCTGTAGTGTGGGGCGTGAGCCTCGGACTGAGCCTTCGTGTTGTCGCTGGAAGGGCGGGAGAGACAGGCTGTGGCGACAAGGATGCATCCTGCTACGGCGATGCCGCCAGCCCACTGGCCATATCGCTTTCTGAGGGCAGAGGACAGCCCGGGCGCCTTCTTGCTCCGTATGGACACCACGCCCAGGATGAGCAGGGGCAGATAGAGGATGAAGACACTCGCCACGCCAGGAATGAGGTTGTCGAGCAGCTCCATGGCCTCGCCGGGATTGGTGGTGACGAGGTTGAGGAACATATCCACGGCGATGACGCCCTTGCCGAAGAGGTAGAGCAGCACGATCTGGAAAGCCGCAAAGAAGATGATGGGGAAGAGCCACCACACCATCTTGCCTGGCTTGCGACAGATGCTCATCAGAGCCATGTAGACGCCAAAGGGCAGCACGATGTTGGCAAGAGCTGCCAAGGGGCTGAGGTGCTCGGTGAAACATAGGGCCACATTGGGCACGGTAAGCGCTATGACGGCATACCAGTATATGATTTTGTTGAATGATTTCATGTTGTGTGTGTATTGTTTCTTTTCTTAGAACGCCTCGTTGATATTGAAGAGGAATCCTCTCTGTCCGCCCTTGCCGAAGCCATAGTCGAGACGCACGTTGACGTTCTTCTTGAATTCCCATCGATAGCCTACTCCGCAGTTGGGCAGGATGTGACGGCTTCTCATTTGGCTGAACTTGGGGAAGACGGTTCCTGCACCCACCCATGCCGTGAGCGAGTTGCGTTTCCACACGTGCTGGCGAAGTTCGACGGTGGCTTCTATCATGTGCTTGTCGCGATATCTGCCCTCGTAATATCCGCGCAGGGCATTGCTGCCTCCTGTCTGCGCCATCATGCCCCACGAGGGATTGCCAAAGTTGAGCGTGGAACGAAGATCCTCGGCCAGTACGGCTCCTCGCCAGGGTTGCTGGTAGGCGTTGAACTGCAGCTCGGTGGTGCTGAAGGCATAGTCGTTGCCCATGAAGCGCGGACGGAACATCTGGGTGAGGTTCACGTAATAACCCCGGTGGGGATAGGTGAGGTTGTCGCGGTTGTCGAACATGAAGGTGAATCCCACGCCATAGTTGTCGGTATGCCGGTCCATTCCCGCCAAGAGCTCAGGGCGCTCGATGTGCTTGCCGATGATGTAGTCGTAGGCCAAAGACGGACCGAGGAAGAGATTGCTGCCAAGGTTCCACAGGAAGCTTCCCTTCACGTGCACCTGCCATCGCTTCATGTCGCTCTTGTTGTCGTCGTTGTCGCCCATGTCGTATCCCATGCCCCAGAACTTGCAGGGGAAGGAATAGAAGTAGAGCGTGTAGACGGCACGGTAACGGTCGTGGGGGAAGATGTGGGTTCCGCGCACACCGAGCAGATAGAAGCCTACGGTGCTGACATCGCCAAAGAGCGACACATTGGAGGGGAGGAGGAGCGAGTCGGCAGGGTCGGAGCGATAGATGCCTGCTGCCACTAAGCCTAAGCCCAACTTGGTGTCGGTGGCATAGTGCGGGCCTCCGATGATGCTGAAGTCGAACCGCTTGTCGTTCTTCTTGTTGGCATCGTTGAAGTAGTCGAGAAAACGGGTGATGAGCGATTTCTTCTTCTCGTCCGCCTTCGCTTCCACCTTTTCGTCCACCTTCGCTTCCACCTTCATTTCCACCTTTTCGTCCACTTTTTCCCCTATTTTTACCTCCTCTTTTTCCATCCCGGAATGTTGTGTGAAGGTAGAGTCAGCCTCTCCTGCCATACAAAGAGTAGGCAAGAGAAGGCATGTGAGGCATGAGAGTAGAAGCTGCTTCATGTGTTATATATATAATTGTGTAGGGGTGTCTGTATGTGATAAAAGTTAGTATACGAGTGCCACGTTGTCTATCCAGAGTGTGTTGCCGGGCGTTCCGATATAGGCTCCGCCGTGACTGGAAGAGAACTGCAGGATGAGGTGGGTAGGGGTCTCGTTGGCCGAAGCCCATCCTGTCTCCTTGATGATGACGCTCTTGCCCTTGCTGTTGCGGGCATAGTCGGTGGAGCGCAGTCCCATGAGCGATGCGTCATAGCCTGCCATGTGTCGGATGTCGCCATAGTGGATGGTGTAGGTGGCGTCGTTCACCCATCCATTGGTGCTCTTGCTGTACTTCACCACCATGGTGCCCACACGCTTGGCTGTGATGTTGCCATGGGCATCCTCGTGACGCTTCTGCAGATAGAGGATGGCGACAGCATAGTCGCGTCCTGCCACTTTCGAAGCACTGCTGAAGCCGTTCTGCTTGATGCGGGTGGCTGAGTTGGGCAACAGAGTCTTATAGTCGAAACGCACCGCCTTGGGACGATGGGTGAAAGGAATGCCCCAGTTGATGGCCTTAGGACCGTCCTTGGTTCCGGTGATGGGTTCGCGCACGTCGCCCAGGAAGAGCGAGCCTGCTGCAAGCACCTTGATGTTGATGAGTCCCAGTACCTTCACCTTCTCGATGTGGGTGACGAGCTTGGCGCAATGGCCGTTCTCGTGCTTGTCGCGATATACTGAGTTGTTGGTCTTATAGATGCCCGACACGTGGGCAAGCACATTGGAGGTTCCCCAGGGAGAGCCGCCCTTGTTGGTGTAGGGGGTATTGCCGTTGATGGTCATCGACGGACCTACGGCATAAACCACCTTCTTGTTTCCGCCAATAATACCTGATTCCTTGATGTTTCTGATAACCCAGTTATCCATGTTTCCATACTTGATGGGTACAACCTTTTCGGCACTTTGCGCTCCCATCGTGCAGGTGAGGCAAAGTGACATTGTCATGCTTAAAATACGATGTTTCATTTCTATTACAATAAAGTGGTTGCAAAGTTAGGAAAATATTTGTATCGTTATAGTTTTCTTATAGCTTTATTATAGTTATTTAAAGATTATTTTATAAAAATTAAAACTGACAGGTATGGAAAGGTGTAGAGATGTGAGAGCCAATAAGACAAAAATATGCCCAGAACCAACGATGACGAATGGTTCTGGGCATAATGTATATGGCTTTCAATTTCTCTAAACTTAGAAGCGACGATGTCCGCCTCCTGGAGGAGGACCCATGGGAGGGCGTCCGCCATTGAAGGGTCGTCCGCCGAAGTCGGGGCGTCCGCCATCCCTCATCGCCTCGCGTGCCTGCTTGCCTCCGATGATGTTCAGTCGGTAGATGACGTGGAGCATGGCATAAGAGTTGATGCTGTTGTACTCGGTATCGGTACGGGCCATGGCAGTGAGGGCACGGCTCAGGGTGCTCTGCTGGTGCAAGAGGTCGTAGAACTGGATCATCACGGTGAGGGGCTTGCCCTTGAGGAAGCCTTGCGAGAGTTGGGCGTTCCAAACCAGTTCGTTGGTGTTCATCGACTTGTCGCTGTATCCTCGTCGGCTGCTCTCGCTCAGGTCTGTGCTCAGGCTCATGCCCCAGGGCATGGTGGCTGTGATGCTCGGTCCGTAAGAGAACTGCCAGGTGTTCATGTTGCTCGACGACTGAAGCTTGTTGCGGGCATGGTTGTAGTTGAGGGTTCCGTTGAGGTTGACCTCAAGCCAGTTGTTGCGATAGCCCATGGCGATTCGCTCGCCCACCTGAGTCTGCTTGGTGGTGTTCTTCTGCGAGGTCTTCCCGTCGAGGCTCAGATAGCCCACGGCATTGGTATAGGCGAGGGTGGTGAAGGTGTTGATGTTCCATACGCCAGCGCTGTCGATGGCTGTATTGAACATGAAGGCGCCTCGTGCGTTCCAGTTGCCGTTGATGTTTTCGGGCTGTGTGGTTCGTCCACCGGTCTTGTCGTCGTAGGTCACCATGTCGCTGATGCTGTTGCGTGTCATCGAGAAGTTGACGAAGGTCATCAGGGCTCGCTGGTGCTTCTCTATATAGTCGTTGTAGAAGAGTCGGAAGTTGTGGGTGAACGATGGCTTCAGTCCCGGATTTCCCTTCTTGATGTTGAGCGGATTGCTGTCGTCGGTGATGTCGAGCAGGTCGGTCATGGAGGGTTGCGAGGTGGTTCCGCGATAGTTGACGCGCAGGTTGCTCACCTTGCTGAAACGATAACGGAAGTCGAGGGCTGGTGAGAAGTTGGTGACGTTGCGTGTCGTTTCGATGTGCTGCCCCATATAGTCGTAGATGAAGTTTGACCTCTGTGGCTGGAGCATGGCTCCGAAGCTGAGGTTGTACTTTGGTCGGACGAATCGCATCATGAGCTGCATCTCGTGAATGTAGTTCTTGTACTCGGAGAATCGGCTCTGGTCGCTGTCGAAGTACTCGTCGAGAGGCGAGCGCAGGGTGCCCAAGTAGTTGCCCCATCCACGATACTCGGGAGTGATGGACGCCCACTGGTTTGCCTCCTCATCGCTGAAGTCGGAGAAGTTGTAGGTGGAGCGGTCGGTCTTCGAATACTTGTAGGTGAACTTATAGCTCAGTTGCAGGAAGGTGGCTCGCCAGAGCGGCTCACTGTAGGTGGCCTGCAGAGAGTAGCTGTAGTTGCGGGTTGGCGTCACATTGTAACGATAAGTGTTGTAGTGGTCGGTCTCGTTGCCGTTGGCCACATCTACAAGGTACATGTAGGCATTGGTGAGCGAGAGACTGTTGGCATCGGTCTTGCCGTAACTTGCATCGGTGCGCACGGTGACGTTGCGTCCCATGGCGCTGAGCCGGCGGTTGTACTGCAACATGCTTTTCACGTTTTCCGACTCGCTATAGCTGATGCTGTTCGACGACTGCAGGTTGACGAGAGCTCCAGCCTGCTGCAGCAGACTCTTGCTTGTGTTTACGTCCTCCAGTCCCAGCTCGGCACGTGCTGCGTCCTCAAGCGGGTCGTTGGTGATCTGGTAAGGATCGGCGTTAAACTGTGCCGACAAGCTTCGTGCCAGAGCATCGCTGCTCTTGATGGTGAACGATGGACGGAACATGATGTTGGTCATCGTGTCGGGTTTCCATTCCAGGCGGAAACGTCCGTCCCAGCTGTTGCTGCGCGAGAAGTTCTTGGCACGGCTGTTCGAGAAAGACGACTTCTGGCTCACGAAGTTCTCGGAAGCCACCGTGCTGCTGATGTCTCCATCGCTGTGGTTCCATCTCAGCGAGGCGTCCATCTTGAGCTTGTCCTTGTTCTCGTAGTTGTAGTTCAGACCCAGCATCTTCGAGGCGTTGAGCCCCTGCTTGTTGGGACCCCATCCGCCGTGTCCTCCACCGCCGGGGAATCCCATGTCGTTGGTGTTGTTGGCTGATGCGAACATCATGAGTCGGTTGCGGTCGTTGAAATAAGCCGCCATGCCTCTTTCGCTGTATCGTTGCTTGGTGCCCAAGCTGAGGTCCATGTTGGCGATGAGTCCTTTGTTCATGCCTTTCTTGACACCGAAATCGAGCACGGTTTCCTCTTCTCCGTCGTCGATGCCTGTCACCTTGGCCAGGTCGCTCTTCTCGTCGTAGGCTTTTATCTTGTCGATGATGCTGGTGGGCAGGTTCTTCAGGGCTGTCTTGGTGTCGCCGGTCATGAACTCCTTGCCGTCTACGAGAATTTTCTTCACTTCCTTTCCGTTGATTTTGATGCTTCCGTCGTCGCTCACCTCAGCACCAGGCAGGCGCTTCACGAGCTCTTCGATGGTGGAGCCTTCGGGTGTGCGATAAGCCGCAGAGTTGTACACGAAGGTGTCTTCCTTGAGCACCACTTTCTTGGCCATGGCGGTGACGGTGGCGGCCTTGAGCATGATGGCCTCTGCGTTGATGTTTATCTTGCCCATGGCGAGGTCTTTGCCCTGGCTCATCATGATGCGTCTTACTGTGGGCTTGTATCCTACGCTGGTTATCTTGAGCAGATAGCTGCCGTCTTCGGGAGCCTGAAGGCTGAAGAGTCCATTCTCGTCGCTGATGGCGCCTGAGATATAGGTGCTGTCTGCACGTAGCAGCTGTACGGTCGATGCCTCAACAGGGTCGTTGGTTCCCTTGTCGATAATGGCACCCGTGATGAGGTGTTGCTGTGCCTGCATCATCATGGCGATGAATAGCAGGAGCAGAGTGAGTACTGATTTTCTCATTTCTGTATTTTATAGGTTTTTTTGTTTCACTTGATAGTTTAGACGCATCCTTTGTGATAAGGTTTAGTCTAAAATGTGTGAAAAGAATGCTAAAAGTGTGTTCTTTTGCATCAAAATGCAGAAAAATACGTACCTTTGCACGCAAGAATTACGTTATTTATAATATATTGATAAATTTATGAGTCAGAGAGTCATCATTTCTACCAATCTCGAAAGTGAGATAGCCGAAGCCTTGGCAGAGTGCGAGCACGACAAGATTTTCGTGCTTACCGACGAAACCACAGTTGTCAAGTGCTGGCCTGTTGTGAAAAATTATTTCTCGCTCAAGGATGCGAAGGTCATTACCATTGGAGCTACCGATACGCACAAAGACCTCGACACGATGGTACATGTGTGGAAGTCGTTGGGCGAGGGCGGTGCATCGCGCCATTCGTGCATGATTAACCTGGGTGGTGGCATGGTTACCGACTTGGGTGGTTTTGCTGCAGCAACCTTCAAGCGTGGCATCAACTTCATCAACATCCCCACTACGCTCCTCTCGATGGTGGATGCTTCGGTGGGAGGAAAGACGGGCATCAACTTCGGCGGACTGAAAAACGAGATCGGTGTGTTCTGCGACTCCAAGTTTGTCATTCTCGATACTGAGTTCCTGCGCACGCTCGATGCCGAGAACATCTGTTCGGGCTATGCCGAGATGCTGAAGCATGGTTTGATTTCGGACGAAAAGATGTGGGCGGAGTTGGTTGGCTTCGACCTGGCTCATCCCGACTTGCAGCAGTTGCAACGCATGGTGGGCGATAGCGTGGCGGTAAAGGAGCGCATCGTAGAGCAGGATCCTCATGAGCACGGCATCCGCAAGGCGCTCAACTTGGGACATACTTTCGGTCATGCCTTTGAAAGCTGGGCACTGAAACGCAAGCCTGTTCTGCACGGCTATGCAGTGGCGTTCGGTCTGATTCCGGAACTCTATCTGAGTGTGATGAAGACGGGATTCCCAACGGAGAAGATGCGACAGACGGTGAACTTCATCAAGGAAAACTATGGCTCACTTCCTATCACCTGCGATGACTATGACGAACTGATAGAACTGATGCGCCATGACAAGAAAAATCAGGATGGCATCATCAACTTCACCTTGCTGGGTGGAATCGGTGATATTCGCATCAACCAAAGTGCCACCATCGACGAAATCAAAGAGGCTTTCGACTTCTTCCGTGAAGGATAAAGCCCAAGCGTTGTTAAGCACAATAAGTTTTGAGCTTTGAATATTGAGCATTATGAGAGTTATTTGTTTTCTCATAATGATTCAATGTTCAAAGCTCAATTTTTTATGCGTAAAGCTCAAGCTCATGTCTTAATGCGTAAAGCTCAAGATTTTTCACGCCTTCGCTTTTGAAGCTTTATTTGTTGTCGTACATGTTCTCGTAATACTTCTGATAGTCGCCAGAGGTTACATTGTCCATCCATTCCTGGTTGTCGAGATACCATTTCACGGTTTTCTCGATGCCCTCTTCGAACTGCAGACTTGGTTCCCAGCCCAATTCGCGCTGCAATTTGCGTGAGTCGATGGCGTAACGCATGTCGTGGCCTTTTCGGTCGGTGACGTAAGTGATGAGGTCGAGGTCTTCGCCCTCCTTGCGACCGAGAAGACGGTCTACGGTCTTGATAACCACCTTGATGATGTCAATGTTTTTCCACTCGTTGAAACCTCCGATATTATAGGTCTCAGCCACCTTTCCTTCGTGGAAGATGACGTCGATGGCACGGGCATGGTCTACCACGTAGAGCCAGTCGCGCACGTTCTCACCCTTGCCATAGACGGGCAGAGGCTTGCGATGGCGTATGTTGTTGATGAAGAGAGGAATGAGCTTCTCTGGGAACTGGTAAGGACCATAGTTGTTGGAGCAGTTGGTCACGATGGTAGGCATGCCGTAAGTATCGTGGAAAGCACGTACAAAGTGGTCGCTGCTGGCCTTGGAAGCCGAGTAGGGAGAATGGGGATTGTACTTGGTGGTTTCTACGAAGAACTCCTCGCCATAAGCCTCGTGGTTCTTGCCGCTCGATGCCTTGGTGGAGAAAGGTGCTGCCACGCCCTCGGGATGTGTCATCTGCAAGGCACCATACACCTCGTCGGTAGAGATGTGGTAGAAGCGCTTGCCCTCATAGCCTTCGGGCAGACTTTCCCAGTAGGTCTTTGCTGCCTGCAGGAGCGAGAGTGTTCCCATCACGTTGGTCTGTGCAAAGGTGAATGGATCCTTGATAGAGCGGTCTACGTGGCTTTCTGCAGCCAGGTGGATAATGCCGTCTACCTGGTAGTCGTTCATCAACTTGAGCATCAGTTCGAAGTCGCAGATGTCGCCCTTCACAAAGGTGTAGTTGGGCTTGTCCTCAATGTCCTTGAGGTTGGCCAGATTGCCTGCATAGGTCAACTTGTCGAGGTTGATGATGTGATACTCGGGATATTTGTTCACGAACAGACGAACAACGTGTGAGCCGATAAATCCGGCGCCGCCTGTGATGATGATATTTCTTTTCATATATTTGTCTTTTGTTTACCTTATATTATTATTATATATTGAACTCTTGCCAGCCTTTCTCAGAAGTTATATTTCTCCTTTAACTTCTTAGCTTTGCTTCAGGTTGGCGATGCACTTTTCGAGCGAGTCAATCCAGTAGGGCACTTTCACACCGAAGGTTTCCTTGATGGTTCGCTTGTCGAGCACGGAGTAGGCAGGACGGGTTACTGGCGAAGGATATTCCGAGCTGTAGCAGGGCTGTATGTCGCACTGTGTGTGGCCGGCTATGCGGGCTATCATCTGTGTGAAGTCGTACCAGGAGCACACTCCCTCGTTGGAGAAATGATAGATGCCTGTGTATTTCGCCTTGTCGTCGGCCGACTTTATTTTGTCTAAGATGGTGAGGATGGCATTGGCCAGGTCGAGAGCATAGGTAGGAGTTCCGCACTGGTCGAACACTACCTTCAACTGTGGCTTTGTGGCAGTGAGGTTGAGCATCGTCTTGCAGAAGTTCTTGCCAAACTCAGAGTAGAGCCATGCGGTGCGGATAATGACATACTGGCAACCGCTTGCCATGATTTTCTGTTCGCCGTGAAGCTTGGTTGTGCCGTATACGCCTGTTGGAGTTCCCTTCTGCTGGGGTCCGCAAGGCACATTGTATGGTTCCTTGCCAAAGACGTAGTCGGTGGAAATCTGTACGAGCAGTCCGCCCGTCTCCTTCATTGCCAAGGCAAGGTTCTCAGGAGCGTCGGCATTCAGCTTCTCTGCAAGTGCTGCCAGCTTCTCGTCATTTTCGCAGGCATCCACATTGGTCCATGCCGCACAATTGATGATGGCGTCTATGTGGTTCTCGCTCACCATCTTGCGTATGGCGTCCATGTCTGTAATGTCGAGGTAAGTGGTTTCCACGCCTTCCACTTGGTTCACGTCGGTGAAGAGATAGTGGTCTGAGGTGTTCTTGCTCACGATTCTCATCTCGTTGCCGAGCTGTCCGTTGGCTCCTGTCACTAATATATTCATTTCCTTTTTTTTGTTTTGTTGTTGTTGTTTGCTCTGCAAAAATACTACTTTCTGTTGATACAGCCAAGACTTCATTGCTAAAGTTTACTAATCTCCTCTTAATGAGCTATAAAAACAGAACCCCCGCAGACTTTCCTTGATGTGGGGAAGAGTCTGCGGGGGCATCTCTATGAATAAGCGACAGGCTCTACAGAAAATGCCTGTCATGTGTCATCGCTAAAGCTTAGAGCTTGAACTTGTAACCCAAAGTGATCTGGAATACAGAGTTTTTGCCTGCATCGCCATCTGCAATTTTTGATACACCGATATTGTAACGAGCATCGAGGCAAACGTTCATGTACTCGTAAGAAATACCCACAGGAATAGAGAAATCGAAAGTCTTTATCTCTGCTCCTTCTGGTGCATATTTGTCGTAGTCGATACTGATGCCATCAATTTTTACTTTGTTGCTTACGTTGAATGCTGGCTGAATACCAGCTTTCAGTGCCAGGCCTTTTGCAACATAGGCGTTTACCAAAATAGGAATATTCACATAATTCATTTGCAATTTAGGATCTCCTTCTGCATTCTTCACCGAGGCTCCTTGCATAGAATAGAGAAGACCGGCGCTGATTCCTACCATGGGTGAAACGTGATATTCTCCCTCTACACCACCAACAAAGCCTGCTATGTATCCTGCTTCGTCTTCTGTAACGGAAGATACGTTCAAACCGACTTTTGGCTGAATCGTAATGTCGCCTGCTGAATACTGTGCGAATGCACCTACTGAAGACAGCACCATAGCTGCCATAACCAATAATTTTTTCATACTCTCTGAAATTATAAATTAATAATAATGTGTTGCGCAAACTTACTAACAAGAATGTTCTGCTGTCCAATAGGATGTGTTTTAAACTTCTTATTCTTAGACGGGAGCAAAGGTATAATTATTTTTATTAAGATACAAACAAATTTTAGAATATTTTTTATTCTATGGAAAAATAAGGTCAGTAATGTGGAAATATATAATAGGTGGAGAATATCCGTTAAGCCAAATGAGCAGAACAAAGCCTGCTTTGGAATTGCCAAGGCGAAAAGAGTTCTGAAATAAAGTTGAAAATTTGATACCCACAAATGAAAGCACGATAAAGGGTATAAAAAAAAGTATCTTAAAATAGTTTGCAACTATCCTAAGATACTTTATCGAGTATCCAGTCCTTTTTTGTTTCCTTGCTATGTTTTCATCTCACAGCAAGGAGCGAGGGCGGATGGGCTTATGAAAAGCCAGTTGTTGTTCTGAGTTTAGAGCTTGAACTTGTAACCAACAGTAAGCTGAATAACGTTGTTGTAGCCATCGGCACCATCTGCAATCTTAGTTACTCCGATGTTGTAGCGAGCATCAAATACAAAGTTTTGATATTCGTAAGAGGCACCAACAGGGATAGATAAGTCAAATGTTTTGACACCTTCTGCCTTGTCTTTAGCTATCATGAAACCTGGCTGTACACCTGCTTTCAGAGCCAATCCGTTTACTACATAGTAGTTTACAGTCAAAGGAATGTTAAGGTAACCTGGATTCCATTTCTCGCCACCGATTTCAATATCATCGCCGCCATATTCATCACCGTCAATTGTTACACTCTTAGATTTATTTCCCTGCATAGAATAGAGAAGACCGCCAGCAAGACCAACCTTGTCTGTTAACTGATATTGCAATTCTGCACCAACAGCAAAGCCTGCTTTCCAATCTGCGTCACCGGCAGTAGATACGTTCAAACCGACTTTAGGCTGAATAGTGATATCGCCTGCTGAATACTGTGCAAAAGCACCTACTGAAGACAGCACCATAGCTGCCATAACCAATAATTTTTTCATACTCTCTTGAAATTAAAAGTTAATAATAGTATGTTATGCAAATCTCCTTAATGGATAATCTGCCGTCCAATAGGATAGGTATTAAACTTCTTCTTAGACGGTGCAAAGATATAATTAATTTTATTAAAATGCAAGTATTTTTTTAATTATTTTCATGAAATGGCTAAAATTGTGACTGAAATGTAATATTCCGTGTATAAATAGTACAAAAACGTGCTTAAGAGTGAAAGGCGATGGTTGAAAGAGCAGAAAACGTCTTAAAATCGACCGAAAACAATTAAAAATCGTGCGAAAAGCCGTTAAACGGCTGGCATGATACGGTTTTTCTTCACATTTATTTAACAGAAGTTCGAATGTTAGCTCCACACGCCCTGAAGGGGCAGAAGCTCTTAGCCCAGGGCAGCGCCCTGGGTATTATAGCAATTGGCAAGTCGCCCTGTAAGGGCAAAAGCTTTATGTATTGCCTTGATTTTTAAAGCTTTTGCCCTTACAGGGCGACAGATTTGCGTCCAAAACAACCCAGGGCGCTGCCCTGGGCTAAGAGCTTCTGCCCTTTCAGGGCGTATTGGGTAATTTCAACCGTACAGGTCGAAACATTTAAAAATGTTTTCTGTTTATAATGAATTTGTTTTGTCTCTTGTGAATAAATCTATGTTCTAAACTTTAGAACATAAGTTCGGTACTTTCGGATACAAGTTCTAAACTTTAGAACATAAGTTCGATACTTTAGAACAGGGTAAACGCATCAAACTTTTTACCTTTTAACAGATAGACATTAACACCGTATCTTATTGATTATTAACTATTTAAATTTGTTTATGTCAAAAATATTTT
>CAVACC010000029.1:0-31691 GCA_963587495.1 Clostridia bacterium
GTAAATACCTGCGACTGGATTTGAACCAGTTAGGTTAGTGTCATGCCCGACACACAAAAAAAGACCGAGTGCATCACTACACTCGGCCTCCAACAAATTAGAGAGTTATAAAAAAATCAAGTATATTGCTACTTGTAGAATTCCTTCTTTCCTGCTGCCAATGTGTTCTTCATCAGCGAGCAGATGGTCATAGGACCTACACCACCAGGAACAGGGGTGATATAAGAACAGTGCTCAGAAACCTCGTCAAACTTGACATCACCATTCAGGCGGAAGCCACTCTTACGGGTAGCATCAGGCACGCGGGTTGTACCAACATCTATCACCACAGCCCCCTCTTTCACCATATCGGCTGTAACGAAGTTGGGCTTGCCGATAGCGGCAATGATGATATCTGCCTCACGGCACTCCTCCTTCAGGTTGGCAGAGTGAGAATGACAAACCGTTACGGTAGCATCACCCCACTGTTTCTGCATCATGAGTTGCGCCATAGGCTTGCCCACGATGTTGCTTCTGCCAAGCACTACACACTTCTTTCCACTGGTAGGTATCTGATAATGCTGCAACAGGGTAAGAATACCCAACGGAGTGGCTGAGATGAAGCAAGGCAGACCAATAGCCATGCGACCAACACTGATGGGATGAAAACCATCCACATCCTTGCGATAATCAATGGCCATGATGATTTTCTGCTCGTCAATATGGGCAGGAAGAGGCAGTTGCACAATGAAGCCATCTACATCTTCATCCTTGTTCAGCTTGTCCACACAGGCCAACAACTCTTCCTCGGTCACGTCGTCCTCATAACGAATAAGGGTCGACTTGAATCCACACTTCTCACAGGCAAGCACCTTATTCTTGACATAGGTCTCACTGCCTCCGTCATGTCCTACGAGTACAGCAGCCAAGTGTGGCTGTTTTCCTCCGTTGGCAACAATCTGTGCCACCTCTTCGGCTATCTGCTCCTTAATGGCATTTGCCGTAGCCTTTCCGTCTATCAGTTGCATTTCATTCAATATTAAATAATCAATGTTATGTGTTATCACATTCCGGGCATCTTGGGCATACCGGGCATTCCCTTCATACCCTTCATGCGGCTCATCATGCCTGCCATTCCGCCACCCGTCATCATCTGCATCATCTTGCGGGTCTGGTCAAACTGCTTGATCAGCTTGTTCACCTCCTGGATATTGGTACCCGAGCCCTTGGCGATACGCTGACGACGGCTGGTATTGAGGATACCTGGGTTAGAACGCTCCTTAGGAGTCATACTCTGAATGATAGCCTCAACGCTCTTGAACGCATCATCAGGAATATCCACATCACGGATGGCCTTGCCTAAACCAGGAATCATACCAGCCAAATCCTTGATATTACCCATCTTCTTGATTTGCTGTATCTGAGCATAGAAGTCGTTGAAGTCGAACTGGTTCTTGCGAATCTTCTTCTCCAGTTTCTTTGCCTCCTCAAGGTCGAACTGCTCCTGAGCACGCTCTACCAACGAAACCACGTCACCCATACCGAGGATACGGTCGGCCATACGGGCAGGATGGAACACGTCGATAGCCTCCATCTTCTCGCCAGTACCGATAAACTTGATAGGCTTGGTTACCACTGTGCGGATACTGAGAGCAGCACCACCACGGGTATCACCGTCAAGCTTGGTAAGAACCACGCCATTGAAATCAAGACGGTCGTTAAACTCCTTGGCTGTATTGACAGCATCCTGACCTGTCATCGAGTCAACTACGAAGAGAGTCTCGTCGGGACGAAGATGATTCTTAAGACCGCTGATCTCGTTCATCATCTGCTCGTCAATGGCCAGACGACCGGCAGTATCGACGATAACAACATCGTTGCCATTGGTTTTAGCTTGTTGGATGGCATGGTCGGCAATGACACAAACATCCTTGTTCTCAGGCTCACTGTATACAGGAACACCCACTTGCTCTCCTACCACCTTCAACTGGTCGATAGCAGCAGGACGATAAACGTCGCAAGCCACGAGCAATGGCTTCTTGCCCTTCTTGGTCTTGAGCATATTGGCAAGCTTTCCACTGAAGGTAGTCTTACCAGAACCCTGCAGACCGCTCATCAGGATGATGGCAGGATGACCTTCGAGCTTCAGAGGAGCTTCCTCGCCTCCCATCAACTCAGCCAGCTCGTCGTGAACCAGCTTTACCATCAACTGACCAGGCTTTACAGCCGTGAGCACATTCATACCAAGTGCCTTTTCCTTCACCTTGTTGGTGAATTCCTTAGCTACCTTGAAGTTGACGTCGGCGTCGAGCAAAGCACGGCGTACGTCCTTCATGGTCTCTGCCACGTTGATTTCGGTTATCTTACCCTCACCCTTCAGAATCTTGAAGGATCGTTCCAGTCTATCACTTAAATTTTCAAACATTTTAAATTCTTTTTTTATTTTGGCTGCAAAGTTACGAAAATAATTTCGAAAACCCTATATTAGTAGCCAAAAAAGCACGCCAAATCTGTCACTTTAGGATACTTACCGACTGTTCTACCGACACGCGTACCTTTTTTGATGATTTTTCGTCATTTACAGGAAGCGGCTCCTTCCCTTGTTCCTTGTTTTTTCCTTTACCTTGCTCTTTGCCCGGATTCTTTTCCGGCACATTGTCCTGCCCATTTCTTTCTTCTGCAGCTTTAGCCTTTTCTGCATCAGATGTGGCAGCAGGTTGCCGGGGAGATTCTATAGGCTCAACACTCGACTTCATCATACTGCCATTTGCCTGATATTTCTTGCCTGTGGCCTTCTCGTAGGCAGCAACAATGGGATCTTTGCGATCCATCTCGCCGAATATCTTTTGAGCCTCTCGCAGGTGCTTGCTGTCACGTCTGCCCCTCTTGTCAAGCATCTTGGCCAAGTCGAAGCTCGCTCCACTGGGAGCATTTGCCCCACCTATCTCAGCCTGCCGATGGGCATCATTCTGAATGCCCTTGATGCCAGGCATATTCTCTCCCCATACTTCCACCTCTCTGAGTTGGTGGCTCTGTGGCAGGAGAAACACCGTATCGGGGAGATTCTTCAGATAGATGGTAGTCTTCAGAAAGCCCGGTTTCGACACCGTAGCACTGTCAAACTGATACTTCATGGTCCAGTAACCTCTGTAGTCGGTACGTGCCCAATGATTGTTATCGGTATGAATCAATGCTTCACGCACAGGTACATGGTCTTCGGCATTGGCTATGACACAGGTTTTCTGTGCCCTGACCATTGCCACTGCCCAACATACCAGCACGATCATCAATATAGTCTTCTTCATTCGTTTTTCGTTTTATCTTATTGAACTTCTACAACTTACATAAGTTGAGTTATGCCTACAAAAGTAAATAAAAAAATAATATCTCCCAAAACCACCAATGAGTTTTGGGAGATATTAATGCGATTTAAAAGTCTATAACGTTATTCTGCGTCTGTCGTTCCGCTCTTCTCGATGCGCTTTGCCTCTTCGAGCAACTTGATGGCATCGACATATTGTGCAATACCCTGAGCCACCTCCTTGGCAGCCTTCATGGCAAGCACCACTGTCTGAGGACGATGAACCACGTCACCTCCGGCAAAGACACCTCTGCGGGTGGTCATACCAAAAGGACGCTCCACCACCTTGACATAACCTTTCTCGTCAACCTCGATACCTGCAGTAGTAGAGACAACACGGTTGGCAGGACGTGATCCGATGGCCAAGTAGATGCGGTCAAATTTCTCTACACGCTCACCTTCTGGAGTATTGAGCACACAACTTCCCAGTCTTCCGTTCTTACCCTTGAGGAAAGCCTCGACTGTAGTTTTCCACTCAAACTTGACACCCTCCTTCACAGCCTCATCATACTCGCTCTGTATGGCAGGCATCTCTTCCTGAGTCTTGCGATAGAGTACAGTCACATCAGCACCCAGGCGAATGGCAGTACGTGCAGCATCCATGGCCACATTTCCTCCACCTATCACGCCCACCTTCTCTCCATCACGAAGAGGCACCATGTCGCGTGTCAAGGCTCCTTCATTATAGGCATTGACATTGTGCAGGAAATAAGTACTCTGGCTCACACCATGCAACTTGGCACCAGGTGTAGAGTCCATATTCTGAGGTACGCTGGTTCCTGTTCCCATGAAAATGGCATCGTAGCCAGCACGGAAAAGACTGTCTATAGTCACATTGTTCTCACCCACCATGCAGTTGGTGATAAACTGTACACCGAGAGCCTCAATCTTGCTCACCTCAGCACGTACCACGGCCTTGGGCAGTCGATATTCAGGAATACCATACATCAGCACACCACCAGGCTCGGCCTGTCCTTCGAAGATAGTGACATTGAAGCCCTGACGTGCCAAATCACCAGCAACAGTAAGTCCGGCAGGACCAGAACCGATGACAGCCACACGTCCACGAGTCTTCTGTGGAAGCTTCTCGCGAGAGAGGTTCATCTTGGTATCGAAGTCGGCGACAAACTGCTCCAACTTGCCTATCTGTACAGGTTTTCCCTTCTTGCCCAGCACACAGTTGCCCTGGCACTGTTTCTCATGTGGACATACACGTCCACAGATAGCAGGAAGGTTGCTCTTGGCATTGATGATAGACATAGCCGCACCCATGTTACCCATAGAAAGTTCATGCACAAAGTCGGGGATATCATTTCCGATAGGACATCCTTTCTTACATTGTGGCACCTTACAGTGGAGGCATCGCTTGGCTTCCTCAATAGCCTCACGTGTAGTGAAGCCCTCGTTTACCACCTGGAAACCAGCCACCTGTTCTGCAGCCGCAGTTGTTTCTTCTGCTGTTGCCTGCACCTTGTTATTCTGTTGCTCAATCTGTTCACTCATAATCTAATCTTTTAATCAGTTGAAAAACAACTTTTATCAAATTGTAGTTTGCGGGTGCAAAGTTACAGCAAATCGAAGACAAAACAAAATAAAAAGTGAACTTTTTGTTTTTATTGTTGAGATGCAGCGTAACTTATTTAAAGTTACAGCAAATCGAAGACAAAACAAAATAAAAAGTGAACTTTTTGTTTTTATTGTTGAGATGCAGCGTAACTTATTTAAAGTTACAGCAAATCGAAGACAAAACAAAATAAAAAGTGAACTTTTTGTCGACTATTTAGCCATAAAGCATATGACTTTAACTTCTATAACTTCCCTATTTGCGAAACTTCAGTAAAGCGAAGTTAAGTAAATAAGGTATGTACATTTCCATTTCTGTATATTTTTATATACACTACAAATTATATTCTTACAAGTATCAGAGCCACATTTAATATGCCACATAGTAGGTAACTATCATCATGGCTATGGCCTTGGCTATCGTAAGGTAAAACTCTATAATGGCTGAGTCATCCCAATAAGCTATTACAACAAAGCCAAAGCAATATATGATATAGGTTTTAAAAGCAAATATCATCATTTGGCAAAACCTATTCTTTTCTGATCTCTTAAATCTTTGAAACAGAAAAGCCACAACAGGTGGTATAATCAATGCATAGCCTATAAATTCCGTAATGTCATAAGCCCACAAACTTGTATTAGCCATGTGGTAATTAAAAGGATATATACAGGCGATTCTGCTACCTGCTTCAGCCGTTTGCCGACTTGCAATAATCAACAAACTTAGGTTAAGGAATAACCATATACTCCAAATCCTCCACACTAATTTTCTGTTGAAAATCATATTGTTTTGTATTTTTTCGAGTTTCATATCATTTATTATCATTCAATTAATCCTTTTATAGTAACCATGAAAACTTACCCAATTAATGTTAGTCAAGAAATTCTTTTTCTAACATATTCCGTAATGATAATTGAAATTAAAGATGAAAAGAAAATTATTATCAAATTTTCATGATTAAAATCAAATAAAGCATATGCAATAGTGGTAATAACAATTGCCACGAAAAGAATTGAAACAATATAAATTATTTTTTTCATGTTGATGACTTTATTTTTAAAACGATGGTGCAAAGATATAAAAATCAGCGAACCTGCCATCCTTATATTAACTCAACTTTCCCCATTTGTGAAAATAGAGTTATTGCTTGTGGTCTTTCTGAGAAGAATATTCATAATAGAAGTCGAGTAATTGAAACGCCAAAATAATGGTCCACAGCAGCAAGCTATCATAAACGGAATAGTATATGATAAATCCTATCAATGAAATCATCACATTATAGATACTGTCTTCGCGAGCATGCTCAAATGCCTTCATCACACTATCGGAAATCCAGCACCAGACAAAGCAAACCAAAGGTATTGCCAAGGCTATGACTCCCATGCTTGTAGCCAGCCATTCATGTTTGATTGCAGGAAAAATTGCAAAAATCATGAATGCGAATTTAAGTAAATAAGGTATGTACTTTTTCATTTCTGTATATTTTTATTACACTACAAATTATTTTTCTAACAAGTATCAAAACAACATTTAGTTGCCCATAATTCCTATATCTGAAATCTCTCTTATCTTGATGCTGCTATGTAAGAACAGCAAAACATCAAATGACATGGCAAATTTAGACAAAATTTACGAAAGATACAAACAAAAAACTGTTTTTATTGATAGTTTTGTTTAATTTCCAAGTTCCAATTGATTCTTTACCAGCTGAAAATATGCACCTCTTTTTAGCGTTAGAGTATCGTGGCTTCCCGTTTCCACGACCTTACCATGATCTATTACAACTATTTGGTCAGCATTCTTTACCGTGCTAAGACGATGAGCAACAATAACCACAGTCTTTCCTTTATAAAAACGATCAAGGTTTTCTACAATCTTCCGCTCATTATTGGCATCAAGCGAATTGGTTGCCTCATCAAAAAAAATATATTCAGGGTTCTTATATACAGCCCTTGCTATCAGTATGCGCTGTTTTTGACCTTGGCTTAGTCCAATACCATCTCTACCAATCTTTGTGTCGAATTTCAAAGGAAGCTCCATAACATAATCAAAGATACAGGAAATCTTAGCAGCTTCCAACAATCGTACTTGGTCTATTTCTGCATCATCCACGGCTATATTTCTGGCAATACTTTCAGAAAATATCACACCGTCTTGCATCACTACACCACATTGACGACGCCACCACTGTTTATTTACATCGTTGATGTTGGTACTACCTATACATATCCGTCCTTCAATGACTGAATAATATCCAAGGATTAGTTTGATAAGCGTTGTCTTTCCGCTTCCAGAAGCCCCGACTATGGCAGTTACTTTTCCTTGTGGTATCTGTATATCAACATGATCTATAGTCTTTGTCAAGACATGTGGATTATACTTAAATATCACATTCTGTATATTGATGCCTTTACTCTTTTGTTCAATTGAGGTGAGCAGCCCTGCTTTTCCGTTTTCATCTTCCATACTATGTATTTCATTGATACGTTCCAGGCTTATTTTTACATCCTGTATGGAATAAAAGAAATCCATCAGCTGTTCCACGGGTGAGCAGAGTTGTCCTATTATATATTGCACGGCCAACATCATGCCCAGCGTCATATTCCCTTCTATAACAGCAGCAGCGGACATCACCGTGATGGCTATATTCTTGAGTTCGTTAATAAAAATACCCCCAGCTTCTTCTTGTTGTTGCAGTCGAAGTGATTTTTGTTGTATTTTGAATAAATCTTTCTGTATATGCTCCCATTCCTGACGTTTTCGTTGCTCACAATCTTGCAATTTTATTTCCTGCATCGACGTTATAAATTCGTAAGTACGATTGTTGTTAATAGCCTGTTGCTCAAACAATTCGTAATCTATCACTTTTCGACGTTTAAGAAACAAAGCAATCCAACCTCCGTAAAGCATACTACCTATCAAGAAGACCAAAAAGACGAATTTGTCATATATCACCAGTACAACGCTAAACACGATAAGGGTGAGCAAAGAAAACACTATATTAAGTACATTGTGTGTCAAAAAGTTGTTTACCCTACCATGATCATTCATGCGTTGCATCAAGTCTCCCAGAAGCTTTGTATCAAAGAATGACATTGGCAACTTGAGCAACTTGATAAAAAAATCGCTGATGAGCGATATATTGATTTTCATGCTGATACGCAGCAATATCCACCTACGCAAGAAATCGATGAAAGTACGGCTTATTGTAAGCATGAGTTGCCCAAACAGGATAAGCAAAATAATATTGAGGTCTTGATGTTTGATACCCTTGTCAACAATAGCTTGAGTAAGGAAAGGCAACACCAATTGTATGATGCTTCCCAAAGCTAATCCGACGGCTATCATCCCGAAATATTTATAATAACGCCTTACATATCCATAGAGAAATCTAAAAGAATGTATTTCCTTTTCGCCAACTCCTGATGCATTTTTTGTATCATAGAAGTGAGGTGTAGGTTCCAGCATCATGGCCACGCCTTTCGAATTAGTGCTTAGCCAGTGCTCTTGCATCTCTTTGTTGGTATGGGTTGTCAATCCTTTTCCTGGGTCGGCAATGTAATACTTTCTACCTTTCTTTATTTTGTATAGTACTACAAAATGTTTTTGGTTCCAATGTAAAATCGCAGGCAGCGATATTTTGTCAAGTTCATCCATGCTTGCCTTGACACAGAGAGTCTTGAGCCCCAGTTTGTTGGCCGCATCATCAATGCCTAACAAGGATACACCCTCGTTAGTAGCAAAGCATAACTTCGACAGAAAGTCGAGAGAATACTCTCTGCCGAAGTGTTTGCATATCATCTGCAGGCAGGCTATGCCGCACTGCATACTGTCGTGCTGAAAAGTAATAGGAAAAGACATTTTTACATATCAGGATTTTTATTGTCAATCCTTAGCTTAGGATTTTTGTAAAGGGTCCACGAAACGAGCAGCCATGGTCTTAGGCTTTCGCTCTTAAATCGTATTTTATTTTTCATCGAATACCCTGTCATTTCCGTTATGTTGGTCTGGCTCCTGGTGCCCCAATAATATGGCATGGCTATGGATGCGTATAGCTGTTTGGTTATTTGCCAAGCCAGCTGCACATGGGCATTGTTAGGGTTATGATACTCGGTGTGGCTGATAGCAGTGTAGCTTTTGTTTTTCCAGTCGAAGGTGGAATAGAGGAAGAAGTTGCCAAAATCCCAACGTATGTATCCATTGAGGTCGACATAGCCCTTGGTCGATTGATCGTTGTACTTATCCCAGTTGTAGCTGGCAGAAAAAGATGCTTTAAACGAATTGGAACGATAGGCTATGTAGGTACCTAGGCTAGTGCCCTTATAGGTGCCGTTGTTTCGGTATGACTCTATCTGAATGTTGTCTTCTTTTCTTACATACGATTCTATCATTTTGTTATATCGGTTATGACTGCCATATAGACGTATGGTGAAATCACCCAACGACTTATCATACTTCAAGTCGATATTATGCATCATGATAGGCACTAGATATGGGTTTCCCTCTATCCTGTACCAAGGGTTTGTGGAAGTGTTGTAAGTAGTCAGCTGACTACTCTCCGGGAGGCTGTTGGTGAGATAATAGCTTGCTCGTAACACTTGCTGATGAGGCAATTGCCATGACAGACTGGCCGAAGCCCTGGGGCGCCAATGCGTAGTTTTGTCAGCATCGGTAGATATACCCAACAATTGTACACCCACCGAAGCCATATAGTACAGCTTGCCTATTCCGTTGGCATAAGATGCATAGGCAAAACTATTCAGTCGTTTAGTACGAAGTTTTTCTGTAGGTGTGGCTACATAGTTGTAGTCCTTATCCATGGTATACTCCATGCTGGCGCCCGAAGTTATGTTTCCATATTTTTTTTCACCACTGTCATAGTCTAGAGATACCTCATATTGGTCTCTCCTTGAGTTATAGTCAACTATGGTGGGTAAGATGTTGTCTGTTATCTTTTCCACGTTCTCCTGATTGGCATAAGAGAAGCCATAATTATATTTTGCATATGATGACAATATACTGTTGTCCTTGAAGGTATGCTCGTAATAGATAGAACCTAGCATACCACCATTGGAGGTTATCTCCGATTGGTCGTTCTGAAACAAATTGCTAGTATTTTCGGTGGTATACTGACCATCAAAGTGAGCTTTGTTTCTGATGTCGGTATTGAGTCCTCTGAATATGGCCGAAAAGTAATCAGACGAGTTTGGTGTCCACTTCAGCAACAAATAGCCTTCCTGTTCATCAGACCTATTCTTACTCTCACCGTTTCTGTCTTTTATAACTCCCTCATTGCTTTCATTGATTTCGTAGTTTGTCTTGTCATGGCGCTGATAGGTAAGGCCGACATATCCAGAGATGGCGAACTTTTTCTTTCCTATCTCAAATCTTCCAGCTCCAAAGCCATACCTAGATGGAATGTCATGGCGAGTGCGAAGTTCGGTGAATGAATACCAAGGCGTGTCCTTGCGTAGTCGGATGTTGAGAATCTTGGTCACTCCCATTTGTAGGTAGCGTGCACTGACCACTTCTGAGAGTTCCACGGACTCAATGCGTGAAGGGTCGATAGGTGCAATGCCCGAATTGAACAGCTTTCCATCAATAAGAATAAGTGGACTTTCGCCATTGGCCATTCGTACAGACTGGCCAGAAACATCCACCATCAGCAAGGGTATTTCCGACAAGGCCTTAAAGGGATTGCCACATTCCTTGGCTGTCTGCGAAAGAGTATATACAGTACCTGTAGCTGTGGTTTGGGGTATTTTCTTAGCTGTCACAGAAACCTCGTTAAGTTGGATGGCTTGTTCGGTCATTACCAGAGCAACCTTGCTTTCTTGTTTAACCTCCCTCGAAATACTTACAGGAGTGTATCCCACACAGGATGCCTGTATGCTGTAAATGCCAGCCGAAGGCACAGTAGCTGTAAAAACACCTTTTGTGGTAATACCAAAGTCCACTATTGAGTCACCGTACTGTACACTTACTTCAGCACGTTCTATGGCTTGTTGTTTGCTATCCTTTACAAATATCTGTAGATGAATTTGGGCAAATCCACTGATATACGTCAGCAGAAGACCAAGAGTTAACAATGAAACACGTTTACAAAGATTATTTTCCATATACTCTCTCTTTTATCATGTTAATATTAAATTGCATGAGAACAAACTCTGCCATATTAAAGTTTGTGTTTTCTAGGAAACATGGAATATCAGCAGATTCTTCCATTTTCTTTTGGCATGGACCTCCACATGTTGGTAACATCTTGCATCCTTTGCATTTTTTCTGGACTTTATAATTGTCTAGGTAAGCTATCTTTTCCTTATTCCAAACAATGTTTCCGTCCTCCAAATGCCCTAGAGCATGTTCGTTATCAAACTTAGGTATTGTAGTGCATTTAAATACATTTCCATCATAATTGATGACAGCTTCATTTTTTCTGTCACACAGGCAAACACCACCTTGCCCATAATAGTCTACGACAAAATTAGCTTTGAATAATTTTTCCATTGTAGATAGAACCAATGCTTGAGAAATTTTATCTACATCTACTTGCCATACTTTCTTTAGTATAATTTTGGTTCTTTTCCTATCTAATGGCTGCAATTCTTCTAAGATAGAATCAAAGTCTTTAAGGGTATCTTGATCGAAATTGATTCTTACAGCTACATACGATAGTTTGATATGGTCTAATATATTACGTATGTTTTTTACAGTGGCAGAAAAAGCATCAAACGTAGAAGACTTGAGATGTTTTATCTTGTTATGTTGCTCCCGATTTCCGTCAAGGGTAATTTGAAAAAAGCATCTATAGCCTTTCAGAAAGTTGATTGCTGTCTGGGTACAAAGTGTGCCGTTAGTGGTAAAATCTAGAATAAAATTTATATTATTGGCTTTGCAAAAGTCATCGGCTTTAGCCACTATCTTTTTTATTACAAAAAATCTAAGGAAAGGCTCTCCACCAAAAAAAGACAACTTGAGGGTTGAAAAAGGTTGTTCCTTATAGTGTGACTCTATGTTTTTAGAAACAGCTTCTATTGTTTCTTCACTCATCACACTTTTAGGTATTTTATTTTCATAGCAATACCAACATGACAGATTACAATCTAATGTTGGATTAATAATGAGTTGGTACATACTTGTATCTTCAAAATCCCTTTTACGCTGGGCCTGTATCTCTAAAAATTCATCAGCATCCTCAGATACAAGAAATTTTCCTTTTTCCAATCGTTCGTATACTTGTGGATACCTTTGTTCAATTTGTTCCAAATTATCTGCATCATACAATTTGAACACATCTTCAGACAGCAAAATATGTGTTTCATTGCGTAAGTTAGAGCAAAGATATATCTCGGGAGCTACCTTTTGGCTCAGTTGATAGAAAGATTTCCTTTTATTCATAGATGCTTAAATTAACAATAATCTGGAAATACAGTTATTTATAGAATATAACTATAATTTCCAGATTATATTGTGAGATTTTTTAAAAATTAAAAATGTCTTATTATATGGCAAAGTGATTGATTATTGATGCTGCCACAATTTTTTTTGTTATTAATGACATCACAATTGGCGCCATTATTGATAACATCACAAGTACCACCATTGTTTATGACATCACAATTGGTGCCATGATTAATTTGTTTATTGAAATCAACGTCGCCACTGTTTTCTCCTCCAAATAACATTGACATACCATCTTTAGAAACTTGTTCTAAAAGACCATTAGGGATATTAACCAATCCCATTGCAATTTTTTCTTCTTGTTTCATTGTTATTATTGTTTTAGTTTGTAATTATGGCAGATTATTCTGCCTTTCTCTTATATTTCTACTTCGCCTTGATAACTGACACTACCATTAGTAATGGCGAGTTCATATACTCCACTAATTACTTGGGGAATAAAAAGTGTTGTGCTCGTTATATAATAGGTATAACTCTCTTCCTCGTTTGAAAGTGTGAGCATATAACCTACTACATTTTCTGGTACAGTAATGACATTAGCTGTAATGTCAATACAAATTGGATATGATGGAGCCTTGCTAGGACATGGACTTAATTGCCCCTTATGCTTAATGGTACGCACCAAATAATAAGGCTCGGCTTTACTTTGGTGCGGGCAAATGAGCATTGCTCCCCCGATTAGCAATAAATAAAAAACTTTTTTCATGTTGATGACTTTATTTTAAAAAACAATGGTGCAAAGATAATCTGATCTTTCTGAAAAATTATAAGGAAAGGGCGATGAAAAATTCACAAGAATTCACAAAGACCATATAAGTCGCTATAATACAAACAATTATAAAAACTTCACAAAAATCAACAAGAGGATAGTTTCATTTAAATTAAAGCTAAAATATAGTTTTCTGAAAGAAAAACAACCACATCAATTTGCATTTTTCCGATAATTATATTATCTTTGCATAAGATAAATATATAAAAAAGAGAGATGAAAAAACTTCCGTTAGTACTTTTAGCAATTGTGTCCTTATTTGTGCTTGCTGGTTGTCATGGCGACAAGCAATATGATGACTTGTTGCAGCAAGCTGACAGCATCATGAATATAGATGATGATTCGGCAAAAGTTGCTATCAAACTATTGGATAAGGCAAAGCCGCAGCTAAATGACTTTTCTAAAGCCCAACGTATGCGTTATCAGTTGCTCTATCATAAGGCGAAGAACAAAGCAGACATTTTGTTTTCTTCAGACAGCATCATGAAAAATGTCGTAGCTTATTACGAAAAACATGGTACATCTAATGAACGTATGCTCGCCTACTATATGCTTGGTTGTGTATACCGTGACCTATATGAAGCTCCTATGGCTTTGGAGAATTATGATAAAGCAGCGGAGCAAGCTGACACAACCAAAAAAGATTGTGACTATACCACACTTAGTAGAATATATGGACAAATGGGAATATTGTTTGAAAAACAACATATTCCATATCAAGAATTATCAGCTTTAAATAATGCGACAAAATATGCCTATTTAGCAAAAGATACATTAAATGCCATTTTGTTTTTTCAAAATAAGAGTACAGCTTTTTATGACTTGAGTGAAATAGATTCTGCAATTCATATAAATCTAAAAGCATACAATTTATTGAAAAAACATGGATATGACCAAATTGCAAATATTGTTTTTGGATGCAATTATGGTTATTATATAGAAAAGAAAGATTATAAAAGAGCAAAAGAATCATTTAAAATTTTTAAAAAGACAGAATATAATGGAAATGACAATTACGAAGATTCTAAAGCTTACATTTTTTGCGAACAAGGAGATTATTACTTATTTTCTGGTCAATTAGATTCTGCATTTCTTTGTTTGAATCAAAGTTTTAAACTTAGCAAATCTTACAGCAACAAATGTGCTGCCACAAAAGGATTGGCAAAATATTACACAAAAACAAATCATTCAGCTTTAGCTGCAAAGTATGCATTATTGAGTTCTGAATATAATGATTCCTCACTCTATGAGTTGAGAGAATCGCAGTTGCAACAAATGCAGGCAATGTATGACTATAGCAGAAACCAGAAACTGGCTAAAGAAGCTGAATATAAGGCAAAGCAAAGACTAAATACGATATACCTTATTATTATAAGCAGTTGCTTGATTTTATTATCGGCTATTTATATCTACAGAAAAAATATCAGGAAGAGAAACCATAAGCTATTGGTGGCTCAACGCCTATACAAAGCCAGCATTCTGAAATTGCAAACGACAAAGACAGAACTGGCTCATCTGAAAAACTTGAACGAAACAAAAATAGCGGCTCTCATCAAAGAAAAAGAGGCTGTCATAGAAAATCTCCAAAAAGAAATTAATCAATACGAAAGCATTCATTCCGGACGTAATCTTGTCGAGATAAACAAACAACTGATGGATACATTTGTGTATAAGAAACTGGCTTATATAGAATGTCATCCGCAAGAGAAAATCACTAACGAAACCTGGGACAACTTAGAAGAAACCCTTGAGGGAATGATTCCATCTTTGGCAAATATCAAATTGAAACTAAGCAAAAAGGAATATCGTATTTGCCTGCTGACAAGACTGCACTTCTCCCCATCTGCCATCAGTTGCTTCATGCAATGCAACTTGCCCGACATTTCCATGTCGCGTAAACGTATGCTGT
Source organism: Clostridia bacterium (assembly GCA_963587495.1). Classification (GTDB taxonomy): domain Bacteria; phylum Bacteroidota; class Bacteroidia; order Bacteroidales; family Bacteroidaceae; genus Prevotella. Next base: position 15,044 of record CAVACC010000029.1, read on the forward strand.
CAAAACTGTGTGAAAAGGACGGAAAGCCTAAAGAACTGGATGAATATATCCAACATTTGATGTAACTCAACTTTCGCAAGATACAATATTGGAAATCCAATAAAACAAGTAGAAATAATCTCCAAATGATAATAAAAAAGGGCGAGTCACCCCGCCCAAAAATGTATTCACAACGGAAAAATGGCCAGACATTTGGGGATTCTTCTGCTTTTTAGGTAAAAACATTTGGGGATTCTTCTTGTATTTCAGTAAAAACATTTGGGGATTCTTCTGTTTTTTAACCAAAAAGATTTGGGGATTTAGGATAAATATCGTAAATTTGCACCCAATAAATAGAATAGATTATGGGAAAAGTTTTTAAGCGTAAACTATATGATAAAATGCTTAACTGGAAGCAGACCAGAGATGGTTCTACAGCACTTCTCATCAAGGGAGCACGTCGTGTAGGGAAATCCACAATAGCAGAGGAATTTGCAAAAAACGAGTATAAAAGCTATATACTCATCGACTTTGCTGATGCACCAACAGCCTTGTGGGAGGCTATTGACAACATTTCTGACCGCAATCATTTTTTCATGCAACTTCAATTTATATATGGTGTAAGATTATACGAACGTAAATCTGTAATCATTTTTGATGAGGTTCAGAAGTGCCCCAAAGCTCGTGAGGCCATTAAATATTTGGTCAAAGATCACAGATATGACTATATTGAGACAGGGTCATTGCTTTCTATCCGAAAGAACACCAAGGGAATCGTTATACCAAGTGAGGAAACACGACTTACGATGTATCCTATGGACTATGAAGAGTTTCGTTGGGCTTTGAATGACAATGTTACAATTGATATGCTTAGAGAATGTTTCAATAGCAAACGTTCTTTAGGTGATGCAACCATGAGGAAACTTCATCGTGACTTTAGGCTGTACATGTTAGTTGGGGGCATGCCACAAGCTGTCTATACTTATTTGAAAACAAATAACTTGACAGAGGTTGATAACAAGAAGAGGGAAATCCTGGATATATATATAGATGATTTTTTGAAGATAGACCCATCTGGTAAGATATCCAAGATGTTTAGTGCAATACCCGCCCAGCTTAGTAAAAATGCCAGCCGATACCAACAAACCAGCATCTTAGGCAAAAATGAATCCTCAGAAATAATCGCCGAGTTCTTGCGCGACATGGAAGATAGCCTTACCGTAAATTTCGCTCACCACTCAAACAATCCTAATGTGGGGCTTCCTGCACATATGGACTACGCCCAGTACAAGATGTTTATGGGGGACACTGGGCTTTTTGTCACGCTGGCCTTTTGGGATAAAGATGTAACCGAGAATGTCATCTATCAGAAACTTCTTAGTGACAAGTTATCAGCTGACTTGGGCTACGTATATGAAAATATTGTAGCTCAAATGCTTGTGGCAACAGGTAACAGGCTTTTCTACCATACATGGCGATCCAAAACTTCAAACCACAATTACGAGGTTGATTTTTTACTATCACGTGGAAGCAAGCTGTGGCCGCTTGAGGTGAAATCTTCTGGCTATCAGACACATAAGTCGTTGGATGAATTTTGCAAAAAATATTCGGAGTATATCAGTAACAGGTACTTAATATATACCAAGGATCTTAAAAAGGATAAAGAGACAATACTTCTACCTGTTTTCATGACCATGTTCTTGTAAAAGTATAAGTATGATGAAAGATTATACAGAATTGTGGCAACTTCAGGATTCCATAACAAAATTCACAACGGAATAATCCTTATTGTTTAACCTTAGCCCCTAATTTTAGAAAGTTTTCCTCATTCTATGCCCCTAATTTTAGAAGATTTATCCCATTCTATGCCCCTAATTTTAGAAAAGCAGTATCTTTGCATTTATTTAGGGTCTGCTGAATTAATTCAGCAGACCCCCAATTAAATAGTCTTCGGCAACAAGCCAAAGGCACTCACGGAATATGATATCGAAGATACGAAACGACAGCACGTGAAGCTGGAGGGATTTATATAGGTATTGATGAAGAGAAGAGGTCATCGACCTTTTCTAATTCTTTATTTCAATATCTTCCTTTACGTTATTGCGTATCTTGGTGAGGAAAGCCTTCATGCGACCGGCATCCTTATGGTCGATGATATCGATCAGCTCGGCAAGCTCTTCACGAATCTGGCTCAACTGTCCTGAAGTATAGGGATTGAAGAGGACTTCCTGCAACAGATAGTCGTCCTCATTGAGTACGCCCTTGGCAATGTTCATGTGACGCTTGAAGGTAGTACCCGGAGCATCCTGATGCTTCATCACAGCCGCAAAAACGAAAGTGCTGGCAAAAGGAATACTCAGCGAATAAGCAACAGTTTGGTCGTGCTCGTCGAAGGTGTACTCGTGCATGTTGAGCCCCAACTGCTGGTACAGATCCTTGAAGAATATCTTGCCCATATAGTCGCCTTCCTTGATGATGACGGCATTCTCCTCTGACAACTGATTCAGATTGGCAAAGGTAGGACCAAACATCGGGTGCGTGCTGACAAAACGGAAACCACTCTTCGTATAAAACTCGTGCAGGCCCGTCTTCACACTGGCAATATCGCTTATGATACAGTCCTTGGGCAACCAGGGCAACACCTCCTCAAAGGCAGGCAAGGTGTACTTCACCGTCACGGCATTGATAACGAGTTCGGGCTTGAACTCGGCTATCTCCTCCAACTTGGTGAAGCGCAGACAGTTGTAGGTAAAGCGCAACCGCTTGGCATCCTTCTCGTATACGGCCACCTCGTGGTCGAAGCTGAGCAGGTCGATGAAGAAACTTCCCATCTTGCCTGCTCCCATTATCAATATTCTCATATCTTTTTACAAGTGAAGAGTGAAGAGTGAAGAACGAGGAATTCTACAGCAAAATATCCAAGCCATCAAAGCATTTGGATTCTTCACTCTTCGTTCTTCACTCTTCACTAAAAATTACTTCTGGTTCAGGATTTCCAACTGCTGGCGAACACTCTCCTCGTGAATGTGCTCGAATATCTGAGCAGCAAACTCTGGACTCATGCCACAAAGCGAAGCCTGAGCACCACGCTTGTCGAGAATCTCGTTGTAGCGGTTGGTCTGCAGAACTGTCATATTGTGCTCCTTCTTGTATGTTCCAATCTCACGGCATACACGCATGCGCTTTGCCAAAAGCTCCATCAACTGATTGTCCAGTTCGTCAATCTGTCCACGCAACTGATGCAGTCCCTCTGTAGAGTAGTGCTCATCGCGAACTACAAGCAGACTGAGAATGTAGTCGAGTACATCGGGAGTAACCTGCTGCTTGGCATCACTCCATGCATCGTCAGGACTGCAGTGGCTCTCGACGATAAGACCATCAAAACCGAGGTCCATAGCCTGCTGACACAGTGGTGCTATCAAGTCGCGACGTCCACCGATGTGGCTTGGGTCGCAGACGATAGGCAACTGAGGAATGCGGCGATGCAGTTCGATAGGAATCTGCCACATAGGCAGGTTGCGATAGATCTTCTTGTCGAAGCTTGAGAAACCACGATGGATGGCTCCCAAGCGCTTGATACCAGCCTGATTGATACGCTGCAAGGCTCCTATCCAAAGCTCCAGGTCGGGATTGACAGGGTTCTTGACCAGCACAGGCACATCGACACCTTTCAGACTATCGGCCAATGCCTGCATGGCGAATGGGTTGGCAGAAGTGCGGGCACCTATCCACAGCACATCGATGCCATACTTAAGAGCCAGCTCCACATGCTCGGGTGTTGCCACCTCGGTAGCTGTCAGCATGCCGGTCTCTTCCTTTACCTGCTTCATCCAGGGAAGAGCAGTCTCGCCATTTCCCTCGAAGCCTCCTGGCTTGGTACGTGGCTTCCACACACCTGCACGGAACATGTGGCATCCCTTTTCTGCCAACTGCTTGGCGGTTGTCATAACTTGTTCCTCGGTTTCGGCAGAACATGGTCCTGCTATTACGATGGGACGTTCCTGATCACTGGGAAGACGTAAAGGTTCTAATTCTAATTCCATATCTTAATCTTTTTATATTTTTAAATGTGAATGTTTACAGTTTACTTATTTTTTATAAGATGAAGACTCTATGCGAAAAGCTTCTTGATGCGTTGCAAGGCTTCCTTCATCTTGTCGTCCTTGGCACACAAGCTGATGCGTACATAACGCTTGCCGTTGCTTCCGAAGATAAAGCCTGGGGTAATGAATACCCGTGCCTCATGGAGCACTTTCTCGGTCAGGTCTTCCACATCGGCATAGCTCTCAGGTATCTTACCCCAAAGGAACATGCCCACCTGCTTAGGATCGTAGGTACAGCCCATCACGTCCATGATCTGTTCGGCGATGTCGCGACGACGGCGATAGTTGACGATGTTGTTCTCACGATGCCACTCTTCGCTGTTGCCTGTCATAGCCTCGGCAGCAGCCAGCTGTATGCCTCGGAACGAGCCATTGTCGATATTGCTCTTCACCTTGAGAATCCACGAGATGAAAGTCTTGTTGCTCGAAATCATCGCCACACGCCATCCGGGCATATTGTGACTCTTGCTCAGCGAGTTGAATTCGATACAGCAGTCTTTGGCTCCCGGCACCTGCATGATGCTCATAGGGTGCTCATTGAGGATGAGTGAATAAGGATTGTCGTTCACCACCACGATATTATGCTTCTTGGCAAACTCTACCAGTCGCTCGTAAGTCTCCATGCGGGCATTGCCTCCTGTAGGCATATTGGGATAGTTGGTCCACATCAGCTTGACATGACTGAGGTCCATCTTCTCCAATGCATCGAAGTCGGGCTGCCATCCGTTGTCCTCTCTGAGATCATAATAAGTTATCTTGGTACCCAAAATCTTATTGATGGCAGTATAGGTGGGATAGCCAGGATTAGGAATCAGCACCTCGTCGCCGGGATTGCAGAAAGCCAAAGTGACATGCAGGATGCCTTCCTTGCTGCCTATCAGCGGCTGTATCTCTGTAGCCCAGTCGAGATCTACATCGTACCATCTCTTATAGAATTCTGCCATTGCCTTTCGTAACTCTGGAATGCCCACTGTGGGCTGATATCCATGTGTGTCAGACTTCTGAGCCACTTCGCAGAGCTTGTCGATGGTCTGCTTTGACGGTGGCATATCTGGACTTCCGATGGCAAGGCTGATGATGTCCTTTCCCTCTGCATTGAGCTGGGCTACTTCTTTCAGTTTGCGGCTGAAATAGTATTCCTGTATCTCGGTTACTCTATTGGCTGGCTGTATCATTTTATCTAATGTTTTAATTTTTAATGTTCAATGTTTTGTGTTGAATGTTAAGTATAATCGGCAGCAAGGCTTTTTTTACCTTTTTACTTTTTTACCTTTTTACCTTTATACCTTTCAACTCCTACTCTCTTTCCTCGTACTCGCCGAGAACCTTGATTTTCTTCACCAGTGGCGTGATAGCATCAATACTCTGGCGGTATCGGGTTAGGTTGTCGAAGGTGAGGTCTACATAGAAGAGATATTCCCACTCATGTCCGATGACGGGCAGCGACTGAATCTTGGTAAGGTTCACGTCGTAGAAGCTCAGGATGGTGAGCACCTTGGAGAGCGATCCCTTGTCGTGGGAAAGACTGAAGACGATGCTTGCCTTGTTGGCCTTCTCGATGGGTCGAAGGAGAGCTGCCTTCTGCGGATTGCTCACCACGAGGAAGCGCGTGTAGTTGTGCGGATTGTCGTGGATGCCTTCTTGCAGCACCTTCATACCATACATCTCGGCTGCATAAGTAGAGCAGATGGCAGCCCATCCTCTTACCTGATGCTTGGCGATGAAGGCAGCCGAGCCTGCGGTATCCTCAGCCTCAACAGCTTTCAGGTCGGGATGATTGGCGAGGAATCTGCCACACTGCATCAATGCCACAGGATGGGAATGCACTTCCTGGAGTATACTCCAGTCATCATCGGGCAAACAGCAGATGCTGTGCTCTATATGAAGTCGGTGCTCGCCTACTACTGTCGTTCCGCTCTGGCGCAGAAGCTCATAATTGTGGAGCAGACTGCCCGCTATGGTATTCTCGATGGCTACGATGCCGATGACTGTAGGATCGCGCTTGATGTTTTCGAACACCTCCTCGAAGGTGGCGCAACAAATCAGTTCCACCTGTTCATCACCGAAGTACTGATGGGCAGCTATGTCATGAAACGACCCCAACTCGCCTTGTATTGCTATTCTCTTCATCTATATTGTTTGTATCTGTTATGAAAAACGGTCCTCACTCTCCAAGGAGCGGGACCGTTTCGATAGATTTCTAAATCTTAATATCCTAAGTTGAAATTATACGCAACTTCCCGCTTTACAATTGCTTGCAAAGTAAAAATAAAAGCTATAAAAGTATGCGTTAAACTTCTTCATTGTTCTTTCTTTTATTTATTGTCTACTACAATTGGGGGATTCCCCGATTGTGTTATACGCTTGCAAAAGTAGCATTTTTATTTGTATCCACCAAACAAATTGACAGATTTTTTATACAAAACCTTGCAATTTATTGTTTTCGTGCATAAAGATGCTTATATTTTCCAAGATTTTTCTGCTCTGTGGAAATTCTACAGGAACATTTATTTGCCAACGAAGCCTATTGCGTCTGCCATCGAAGCCTATTACGTTTGCCAACGAAGCCGCCTTCATCTGCCAACGAAGCCTATTGCGTTTTTCCACCCTATATACCTTATTATATATTGTCTATTTTTTGACTTCCGTAGCTTTGATGATAACAACATCCTGCAGGGGACGGTCATTATTGCTCTTATCGGTTTCCACATTCTGGATTTTCTCTACCACATCCAGTCCTTCAAGCACTTCGCCAAAGACAGTATAGCCACCATCAAGATGGGGCACACCGCCATATTTCACATATCCTGCCTGCACCTGCTCATTGGGAATGGCGTACACCTTGTCCTCGCCTTTCATCTTCTGCACCAGATATTCCATCTGGCGTGCTGAGAAATTGCGTCCCCAGGTGATGTAGAAATCGCAAGGTGCAGAGGCTTTCTGTGGATTCACGTCATCACCCTCACGGGCAGCACAGAGCTGTCCGCGCTTGTGATAATATTTGGGATAACGTATCTCGGCAGGCACAGTGTAGGCAGTATCGAAGCGCTCCACTTTGCCAGGCTTCACCTTTCGTGTGCCAGGATCGCCGCCCTGAATCATAAAGTTCTTGATGACTCTCTGAAAGATGCAACCATCATAATAGCCCATCCTCACCCACTTCAGGAAATTGTCACGATGAAGAGGTGTATCGTTGTAAAGCGCCACGCGGATATTGCCCATGTTTGTTTCTATCAGCACCTCCGGGCAGGTGGCATCCTGATGGAAAGCAGCCGTATCGGGTACGACATTATCGGTCTGCGCACAAGCCGTCAGAGGCAGAAGCAGACAGCACATTATAAACAAAAAAGTTCTTCTCATATTCATACTTTTTATTATTACAAGACAAAGGTAATGCTTTTTTAACCAAAACATTCCTATTTATTGTTTTTTAATATAAACATCTGACTGCTTTCGTCTAAAAAGTTGTAAGTTTGTACGTGAATAACAAGAATATCAGGCTCACAAAAGCCTAAAAAGACGAATCATTATGAAAAGTAAAATAGCATATTTCATCATGCTCATCCTCTGCTGTGCTTCTGTTCATGCACAGCAGGTTCATCTCGGTCCGCTCCACAGTAGCGACAATCCACGTGAAGACTGGCTGTTGCCTGGCGATACCATCTTCCAGGCCGAACAGCCTCTCATATACAAGGGTAAGCCGGTAAAGAACACCCAATACTCCGTTGCCAAGAAAAGTTTGATGGCTTTGGCTCCATTCCAGGATACAGACAGCAAACCGATGTATGCCGGCGACAAATCGATGTATGCCAGCGACAGGTCGGTGTATGCAGGCGACAGCAGTTTCTTCTACAATCCCGTCAGCATGATGCCCTTCAGCACATACGGTTACGGACTGTACCGGGGACTGAACGTATCGCTCGACCTTTCTGCCTTTGCCACTTTTGGCAAAAACCTGCCACACAAGGGCGGTTTCTCGCAGAACATCAATGCCACCTATCTGGCTCCGCTCACCAAGGACGGCAAGTTGTGGATAGCAGGCGGTGGTTATTTCAACAATACCTTCTGGGGAAGCGACAGCTATCGCGATTTAGGACTGTACGCCATCCTTGGCTATCGGTTCAACGAACACTGGGAAGCCTACGTTTATGGGCAACTGAGCGTGAGCAACAACTACAGCCGATATGGCAATCTCTATAGAGGTTATCCCTATTATGGCTGGGGCTGGCCTGTAACAGGTGTCATGCCGTTGGGCTATGGCATGGGGGCAGCCGGTGCCAATGTACTGGGAGCAGGAGTGAAATACAATGTCAACAAGAATTTCTCTATCGGTCTGAACGTAGAAGGCATCTGGTACAACAACAAGACTCCTGTCTACTTCGACCAATACAATTATCCCGGCAGGACTGATTAATGCTGGATGCTTTTCGCATTAAGTCAAATCGTGAACATAACTTCTGAACCTAATTAAAGTTGAGTTACATAAGAACATATTCAAAGAAAAGAGGGTGTGTCATAAGCTTCTTAGGATATAGATAAGGCACGGATTACACGGATTACACGGATTTATAGTGCTAATATAAGTAAAGCGATTATCATCTCTCTTAAAAAAATCCGTGTAATCCGTGTAATCCGTGCCTTAAAACTGTAAAGGACTGACTTTATGACACACCCCTTTTCTTTTTATGTATTTATCTGTTGTTGCCTTATCCATAACAATGCCCTCCTAAGGACATGGAATGGCAGCAGCTGAACAGAAAAGCATTATTCATTGACCAGTATCTGAACGATACGCTCGGCAGACCTTCCGTCCCATCTGTCGGGAATGCCCGCTTTCTTCCATTCGCCTCTCAGCAAGACCTTCGTCATCAATACAAGACGGGCAGCATCCTCGCCCACCAGCACATTGGTACCTATCTTCACGGTCTCGATGTGTTCGGTATAGCTGTTGAGCGTGATACAAGGCACACCGTTGAAGGTTGCCTCCTCAGCCACATTTCCTGAGTCGGTAACGATACCCATGGCGTGAGCTGTGAGATAGCTGAAGTCCAAATAGCCCTGAGCCTCTATCAGCATGATGCCCTCCAGCCCCATAGCCTCTACCTCCTGGCGAGCCTTGCCACGAAGCGGAGCCACTACAGGCACACCAGCCTCATGAGCAGAGGAAACCACGGCAAAAACCAAGCTGCGCATCTCCTCGCTATTATTGATGATGGCCTTGCGGTTGAGCGTCAGCACGATGTACTGTCCCTCCTTCAGTTGCTTGTCGTCCATCAGCTGTGGACGCTTCATGTGCTGCTGCAGAAAACGGATATTATCGATGAGCACATTGCCCACCATATAAACCTTGGAAAGCTCGGCGCCCTCCTTGTTGGCGATGCTGTTGTTGGAAATACCCGCAGTAAAGAGGATATCAGACAGTCCGTCGATAACCAGTCGGTTGATTTCCTTGGGCATAGTGATGTCGAAGCTACGGGTGCCTGCGGCAATATGTGCCAACAGAATGCCTTGCTTCTTGGTAACGATGGCTGCAGCCATGGTAGAGGCAAGGTCGTCGACCACAATAACCACATCCGTAGGATTCTGCTGCAGATAAAGCTCGAACTTAGACATGACCTGTCCTGTGAGTTCATTGAGGTTCTCGCAGTCCACACCTAAATAGACATCAGGACGACTTATCTCCAAGTCGTCGAAGAGTGAGCCCTCGAGTGTAGGATCGTCTTCACAGCCGGCATAAACCAAACTGTAGTTGATTGCCTTTCCACTCTTCTGGGCATTTACAATCGCTCTGATGACGGGCGCCACCTTGATAAAGTTGGGTCGGGCACCCGCCACGATACAGATATTCTTATTCATAGTTTAGTTTTGATTATCCCTTAAAAAGATCCTTGATGCCGCCGATAGAGCCCATCAGGTTGGAAGCCTCGTAAGGCAGATATACTACCTTGTTGTCCTTACCCTGAGCCACATCCTGCATCATGGCGATATATTTCTGCGCCAAGAGATAGTTGGCAGGATTGGTAGACTGTCCTACGGCATCGGTAATTTTCTGAATGGCGATGGCTTCAGCCTCAGCCTTGCGAATGCGTGCTGTAGCCTCACCCTCAGCCTTGAGGATGGCCTGTTGCTTCACAGCCTCGGCCTTGTTGACGATAGCGGCTTTCTCACCTTCAGAGAGCAGGCGCTGTTTTTCCTTCTCTCCCTCGGAAGCCAGGATGGTGGCACGCTTGTTACGCTCAGCCTGCATCTGCTTCTCCATGGCTCTGAGCACACTCTCAGGAGGAGTAATATCCTGCAACTCCACACGATTTACCTTGATACCCCACTTGTTGGTAGCATCGTCCAATACCGCACGCAACTTGGTATTGATGGTATCGCGCGAGGTCAAAGTCTGGTCCAGTTCCATCTCGCCGATGATGTTACGCAGAGTTGTCTGTGTAAGTTTCTCGATGGCATTGGGCAGGTTGTTGATTTCGTACACACTCTTGAAAGGGTCTACTATCTGGAAGTACAACAGAGCATTGATCTGCATCTGGATATTATCTTTTGTGATCACGTTCTGTCTGTCGAAATCGTACACCTGTTCACGCAGGTCGATAGTGTTGGTATACATATATCTACCATTACGCATAGCCACAATCTCCTTGGCACGGTCGATAAATGGTATAATGATGTTGATACCAGGTCTGAGGGTTGCATAGTAACGTCCCAGACGCTCTATAATCTTTGTCTCACTCTGAGGAATGATAACAATCGTTTTCTTTACGAAGATAAGGGCCAGCACAACGATGGCAGCCAACACATAAATTCCAATCATAATCGTTATGTTTTAGGGTTATTAATTATCTTACAATCTCCTCCACCTTCAAGATGATGGACTCTCTGCCCACGATTTTCACCTTGGCACCTTCGGCAATGTCCTCAAGTGCAGAAGGAGCCTCAGCCTTCCAGTCGTCACCATCGAGCTTCACACGACCAAAACCGCCCTTTACGATGCACTGGCTCACCTCGCCAACCTGTCCCAACAAGGCATCGGCATTACTCACTCTGTCATCGGCACCATGCTTGATAATATGCAGCAAGTGCGGACGTATGAGCCAGATACTCAGCACGGAGCAAACCGCCCATACCACAATCTGCAACCAGAATGGCAAGCCCATCCATGCGGCTAAGATGCTGACAATGGCACCAATGGCAAAACACGTTACGTAGAAATCGCCCGAAGACAACTCCATAATCAGGCACAGGAAGGTTATCACCGTCCAGAACAGCCAAAGGTTTTGTGAGATGTAATCAATCATATTATTGAATTTTTAGTTAGTCATTCCTATTGCATTCACGCAAAGAGGTTGTCACGAAAGCACATTCTTTCGTCTGCCAGTGCTTTTGTCAATTCATTCTCTCCCAAGCTTATCTTTTCTTTGTATTCTTGGCAGGATGATAATACTTGAGCGCAGTAGGCATTTCCTTCTGCAAGGCTGCTATTCGCTTGGCATCGGAAGGATGGTCGCTGAAGATGTCATTCTGGTTGGAACTGCTGCCCTGCGACATACGTTTCCAGAACGGAATGGCCTGCTGAGGATCGTAGCCTGCCATGGCTGCAAAGATAAGTCCCATGTAGTCGGCCTCTGTCTCATTGTCACGCGAATACTTCAGGTTGCGGAATGAGAAATACTTTCCAGCCACAGCACTCGCCAAATCGCCCACACCGCTGCCTACAGCCTGGTTGAGGACATTGCCCAGGATATTGGTTCCAACTTGTTGGTTTTGCTGCTTGGTAAGCTGCTCAGCACTGTGCTTTGCCACAGCATGGGCAATCTCATGACCCAAGACGATGGCAAGAGCCGTCTCATTCTGTGTATAGGGCAACAAGCCTTCATACACCACAATTTTTCCACCAGGCATACAGAAGGCGTTGGCACTCTTGTCCTGCACGAGATTGAACTCCCATGCATAGTTCTTCACATCATTGGCAAAGCCGTTCTGCTTCAGATAGGTTTCCACGGCTGTAGCCAGTTTACGCCCTACCCTTTGCACCATGGCAGTATGCTGAGCATTGGTCGACTTCTTGGCAGTCGCCATATACTTGGTATATTCTTGGTTGGAGAGGCTGAGCACTTGCTCGTCTGACACCGAGATGCGATGTGTGCGGCCTGTAAGAGGCACGGTCTGTGTGGTTCCGCATGATGTCATCATCATCACAACCACCATGGCTCCAAGAGCCATTCTTTTAATACTTTTCATAATCTCCCTTTTTTGAGTTATTTGTTCATACTGCAAAAATAGTATTTATTCGGCAAACAACCAAACAAATAATGTTATTTCTTAGCAAATTTTCTATATCTACAGCAGATATTGCCCACGATAACAGATAAGTATAAAGGTAAAGCAGTGCTCATCGATTTCTGGAACACGTGGTGCGTACCATGCAGGGCAGCATAATAAAAGCAGCTATTGAAATAAAACATTTTTTCATATTCTCAGATTCTGCTTTAACTTTCATTCCACCACATAATGCTGATTATACCTGCACAAATTGCGCCAATGAAAAATATAGAAGAAATAACATGCCAAACTGCATTATTCTTATGACTTTCAAATTTATGGAAATAGCCTATATATTCCTCATTTTTTTGACCCAAGAAGTGGGTAAACAGTAAAGAGAGACCACAAGTGATTATAAGAAATATAAGGAAATGGGAATTCTGAATAGGAAGTATTCTAAGTTTCTTGAAAACTGACAGAATAAGCATTTCATAAGGAACAAACATAAAAGCTAATGTTCCTTCTGCACGCAAAATACTCATTCCTATATTTTTATCATAAAAACCGATTTTCATCGATTTATGTATATTTTTTATATAGTGCTCCACCGTAGGATTATTTTTATGAATATAGCCAAACGGATCCCAAAAATATAGCCATTTGTATAAACGATCGAATAAAGGCCCAAGTATTCGCATCGGGATGCGATAACTCCAGGATTCTGCACAATATAGAGAATATAATAGTCTTATTACAAATAGTTTCATATCTAATAAACGTAATCTTATAAATATTATTTGATATTTGCGTTTGTTTCTTTACTAATACCAGTAAATTGAGTAAATTGCCGCCGATCTGCAAGAAGTGCCCAAAAATCGTCCGGCTTTTGGGCACTCTGTGCACACCGCATGGGCAATAAATGCCCATCGCTTGGTCTGTTGATGCCCACCCCTTGGTCCCTGAGTGCCCGTCGCTTGGTCCCTGAGTGCCCACTTGACGGGTAAGACAGATCATGGCACCAACCCATTGTTCCTTTTCCGTCAGTGGCAATTCCCTTGAATACCTTATTGGCATATCTCCTGAGATTATGGCATACGGGTATCATCGTGGAATCAACGAATGTTATGCCAGTACATCTTCCGAATGCTCCCAGATTAAGGAAGAACATGAGCTGGAAGAACACGCGGCTTTCCAACTCCACAAAGCGGTTGTACGACACAGCTTTCGGAAAATAAGACTTCATCGTACCCTTAATGAAGAACAGGTAGTAGTGCTTAAAATTGCGGAATGTACCAAAATGAAAATACAACAGAATGGTCATGATTTCACTGTCGGACAACGACGCTTGACGACGTCTACGCTTGGTTCCGCTATTGTCTTCAAGTAGACTTCCTGCATTTTCTGCATCAAAATGTTTGCAAGCTGATAGAAAAAGGAATGCTTCCTGATGCCAACATCTTCACCAGCCGATATGTGAAGGAAGAGGGTCTGAAGATTACTCAGGTCAATATCCAGTTCCTTGCCGATTACTATCTGATGGGCAGAAAGGACAAAGACCTTTCGCCTGAAGAATTGTGGTAAGATTGATTTCGTATATTCCAAAAGTTCACTACGCTAACGGCATTTTTTAAGGGGTTAGCGTAGTAGACTTTTGGTATTTAAGAGAAGAAAGAGCAGAAAAACAACTGTTAACTGTTGAAACTGTTAACTTCAGTTGTTCTTCCGCTCCTTTTTTATTATGAATGTTGACAGACATTCTTTTGTTGTCTTCAAACAATATTTAAAGGGCAATCAGCTTCAGCAATTATTAAATATACATAATTTTCCATATAAATATGTAACGAAGTATAATCCCAATATTATTTTTTAGTAATTTCGCAGTTAGTAATTACAAAATCACTAATTATGAAATTCGTAGATAGAATCAAGGAACAAGCTGTTTTACAGACAACTTTAGAGTCTAACGCTTCAAGCTTCATTGTGATATACGGACGAAGGAGACTTGGAAAATCAACTCTCATCAGAAGAGTGTTGAAGGATGGAGACATTTACTTTGAAGCCAACCTGAGTGAGAAGACTACCCAACTAAGTCTGTTGGCACGCACCATAGGCACGGTATATCCGGGCTTCGACAGTCCTGTGTATTCTTCCTGGGAAGACATCATCATGGCTTTCAACTACCGCTGCAAGGAAAACGCAACACTTGTCTTGGACGAGTTCCCATATCTTGTTCAGAAAGATCCAGCCTTACCTTCTAATCTACAACGAATCCTCGACAAGCGTATTGCCGGAGTAGATGAATTGCGCTGCAACATCATCATCTGCGGATCTTCACAGAGAATGATGCACGGACTCTTACAAGGTTCAGAACCTCTTTATGGTAGAGCTGACCGTATTTTCATCCTGCGTCCTGTCAAGCTGCCTTGGTGGCAAGAAATCATCAACACCTCAGCCAAGGAACTTGTAGAAGAGTACTCTATATGGGGTGGAGTGCCCCAGTACTGGAGTCAACGAGAAAGATTCGGCTCTTTGGATGAAGCCATTAAAGAACTGATATTAGACGAAATGGGAAATCTCTATGACGAACCTACCCGCCTGTTTATGGATGAGGTATCAGATATCGCACCCTATTCATCTATCATGCTTGCAGTGGGCAGTGGAAAGCAGAAGTATTCCAGCATTTCTGATGCTCTTGGCAAGACTACGGCAGAGCTTGCCAAACCGATAAAAATTCTGACTGAAATGGCTTTCCTCAGAAAGGAAGTACCATTTGGCGAAAATCCGCAGAAGACAAAGAAGATTCTTTATCGGATAGATGACCCATTCATGGCTTTCTACTACAGATTCATCGAACCTAACAAGTCTATGATTGCCTTGGGTCGTGGCAATATCGCAAAGAAATTCATCAATGACGGATTCAACGGTCATGTTGCCGAGGTTTGGGAAAGACTGTGCCAGTTAGCAGTCTGTGGTAGCAACATAGAAGGTCACACATGGGGTGAAGCCTCGCGCTGGTGGGGCAAGGTTCCCATCTTTGAAGAGGGAAAGAAAACCCCTGTCGGCAACGAGGAACTTGAATTTGATGTTGTTGCAGAAGACCTCTTTGACAAGAACACAATACTTGTAGGAGAATGTAAATGGACAGCCCCTGATTATGCCGACCGACTCTTGGAAAAGCTAAAGAGAAAGGTGTCTCTCGCCCCATTTGCCCAGGGAAAGAATGTAATATACCTCCTTTTCCTAAGAGAAAAGCCCCTACCTGGTCCTCAGCCTTGCAAGGTGATATTGCCAGATGAAGTGGCAAGTTTGTTGCATCATTGATGCTAATCTAAATTACGGTCAGTAAGGTAATAATTAAAACTTGCTTGCACTGAGGATGAAATGAAAAAGGGGCACGATTGCTCGTGCCCCAATGAAAACTTCTGTTAGTAAGCCTTCAAACTGAATAACAGCATTAAGGCCACCAACAAAAGTACCTTAATCCACGTTGACTTTTTCATTGTCTTCGCTTTTTAGGGTTAGTTTAAAATAGGTCTTCACCTACCTACGGAATCTATGCGACAGAGCACCTAGTAGGCCACAGTGCTCCCATATAGCATCACAGAGATGCTTGTTGTCATTTATTGAACAACAACTTTCTTCACACTACCATCACTATACTTCACGATGTTCAAGCCCTTGGTTGGAGCAGACAATCGCTGACCGTTTACGGAATAACGAGATACTTCGTTTGCATCGGAAGCGGTGGTTACATTGTCGATGTCAGTCGCATCAAATTCCTCGATATTCTCAAAATAGCCAAATTCTGACAACCAATAATAATCATAAGTTCCTGTTGGTACATAAACCTTACACTTCTTTGCGTCACATCCAGAAAATATATCTGTCCCCAGCTTTGGTGTTTTTTCCGGATATACATAAATGGAGGTTAAGCCACTGCAACCTTCAAAAGCATAATTGCCTATCGAAGTAACACTGGAAGGGATGGTCAAGCTTGTCAAACTACTGCAACCAGAAAAAGCATAATTGTCTATCGAAGTAACACTGGAAGGGATGGTCAAGCTTGTCAAACTACTGCAACCAGAAAAAGCAGACTCGCCTATCATAGTAACACTGGAAGGAATTACCAAACTTGTTAAGCCACTGCAACCAGAGAAGGCTTCACCACTAATCCAAGTAACACTGGAAGGGATAGTCAAGCTTGTCAAACTACTGCAACCAGAAAAAGCATAATTGTCTATCGAAGTAACACTGGAAGGGATGGTCAAGCTTGTCAAACTACTGCAACCAGAAAAAGCAGA
>CAVACC010000030.1:0-30636 GCA_963587495.1 Clostridia bacterium
AAATTTATTATCAACTTCAAGAATATGTGGATGAGATTTGAGGATTAGCAGAAATTTAAACAATAGATTTGGCTATAGGTCCTTACAAATTCAACCACTCGAATTTCCACAAGTAAAAGGTTCTACTATCTTGCTGGATGAGTTTTATATTTTAAAATACACTATTTTCATGAATAAGTTATTAAAAATATTTTGTTTTTGTGGGTTGTTTTGCCTATGGAATTGTTGTAAAAGTAGCATACATCCTAATCTTATAAACAAAAAAGTTTGTAAGCAAATATTGGTAAAAAATTATTTTGATGATAATGAATACATTATTAATGATGATATTTCAATCCAAGAACTGTATGAACTCTTACAGAATGCAACTCTCTGTGATATAATCAAATTGCCTCCAAGATTAGTATTAACTATAAAAGGTACAAATTATCATCAGACTTTTTTCATATGTGATAATTATATAAAAGATGACAAAAGAAAAATATATAGATGTAAAAAAAATATAGAAAAGGAGTTAAAGAAAATCATCAAAGATAATCGTTCACACAACGGTTTGGAACGTAGTGAATGGCAGGCTGTATATAGTGAGAATATATTGCGTGGACAACTAAACCGACCTTTAAGAACTTATTATATAACAACAAAAGACCCGTCAGGTAATTATGTAGGGGCGATGGTCCTTCTATGTTAGCAGGCAAGAATATTCCAATTTTGCCAAAGTCAAACTATTGCCAGCATCCTTGTAGGCTTGATGTTGTTGGTCAAATTTGTCAGAAGTCTTGTCCGTTTCGATATTCTTGTCAATCGTATTCTCGAAAGAGCCGAAATCCATATCCGAGATTTTACTTTTACCTATTGGCATAGTATCAGTGCTGTTGGTTGAACATTCGGTTATCTGCCATATCCTTGCTTCTTGCGAGGTCTGCACAGGCGATTAGCCATCATAGTGCAACGATGCGCCCAAGGCAGTTCATCCTCGCCCTTGTCACGTCCCCAACCAGAGGTCGCGCCACCTCCGCCACCGCCAGACTGGGCGGCAATGGCTGGGTAACGGCTTCGATGATGTTTGTCTCCTGTGCCTGTCTTTTCGGCATCGGCTCGCCCGAGCAATATCTCATCGTGAAGCACAGCGAAGGAGGCGAGATGTTGGGTGGATGCTGCATCCAGGCAGCGTTTAATTTGGGCAATGCCCTGGGCGCCTTCTTTGGCGGAATCCCTGTAGCGATGGGATTGGGCTATCATTATCCTGCCCTTATCGGTGTGCCTATGGCATTGATAGGTGCCCTCTGCCTGCTGATGTTTCATCGTAAATATGAGTAGCGGAGATGGATGAATGAATGATTTGTGGTGAAATATGCGGAAAATCAGCAAAAAGTTTGGAAGATATCAGATAATTTATTATTTTTGCTGTGTTTAAAAATAAGCGTTATGAGATTCGTTCAAGATTTTATAACAATCATTAGGCAGAATAGTTCCAAAATCACAAATGATTTTGGAATAAAAACTCTGCGTATATTTGGCTCTGTCTCACGAAATGAACAGACAGAACAAAGCGATTTGGATGTATGTGTGGAAACAGAAACTCCCAATCCTTTTTTGTTGGCAGACTTGAAAGAATTTTTAGAAGGCTTGTTTAAGTGTTCCGTAGATGTTGTGCGTATTCATAAAAATATGAGTCCTTTCTTTAAATCAAGAATAGAACGTGATGGAATTTATGCAATACGATAAAGATATAGCACTGGATATTCTTCACAGAGTATATACTTCTATAGAACATATAGAAGAGCGTTCGCAACCCTATAGCTGTGGTGATGATTTTCTTATGTCTTCAACAGGTGTTGCAATTCTCGATTCTATATGTATGCAATTCATCGCTATAGGAGAAAGTCTAAAAGGACTTGATAAGGTAACAAAAGGCAAATTCCTTTCAACTCATCCTGAGATAGATTGGAAGAATGTGAAAGGTTTACGTGATATTATAGCTCATCATTATTTTGAGGTGGATGCTGATCAGGTTTGGTGGATAATAGAAAATGAGTTGCAACCTTTGAAAATGGCAATCTGCGAAATGATAGAATCTTTAAAAGCGAATGCTTGATGGGGGATGTCAGGCTTTTGTTGTGTTTATTATATCTTGTAGCGACATTTCGATGGGATAGGTAAAGGTGTTGAACGAATATTTTTCTCTTATTTTATGCAAAATAATGCAGAAATGTTAGCAAAAGTAATAAAAATGCAACAAAAAGCAATAATTTATGGGATTTTATGCTTGATATTGTAGAAAAAGTCTTACCTTTGCAGCGGATTTGAGAGGATAAGCGTTAGAAGACAACCAAAGATGAGAAATCATCATGCTGGAAAGGAGCATTCTTTTCTTTTCCAAAAGATTCACTTTAAACAACTTTTAAAAAGATTCGATTATGAAAGTAGCAATTGTTGGTGCAAGCGGTGCAGTAGGTCAGGAATTCCTGCGTATCCTTGCTGAGAGAAATTTCCCAATGGATGAGTTGGTGTTGTTTGGTTCTGAGCGTTCGGCTGGACGAAAATACAACTATAAGGGAAAGGACTATGAGGTGAAACTCTTGCAGCATAACGATGATTTTAAAGATGTCGATATCGCATTCACATCTGCTGGCGGTGGAACTTCTGAGGAGTTTGCCGATACTATCACCAAGTATGGTGCTGTGATGATTGACAACTCCAGCGCCTTCCGTATGTGCGACGATGTGCCATTGGTAGTGCCTGAGGTAAACGCCGAGGATGCGCTCAACCGTCCACGCAACATCATCGCCAATCCAAACTGCACCACCATCATGATGGTAGTGGTATTGAAGCCTATCGACGACCTGAGCCATATCAAGAAGATTCATATTTCTTCTTACCAGAGTGCTTCGGGTGCTGGTGCCGCAGCCATGGCTGAGCTTGAGCAGCAGTATAAGGACATCATCGAGACTGGCAAGACTGACCATATCAACAAGTTCCCACATCAGTTGGCATACAATGTCATTCCTCAGATTGACAAGATGACTCCTAACGACTATACCAAGGAGGAGATGAAGATGTACAACGAGACTCGTAAGATCATGCACTCTGATGTTCGCACCAGTGCCACCTGTGTACGTGTTTCCTCACTTCGTTCTCACTCAGAGAGCGTATGGTTCGAGACCGAGAAGCCATTGGCAGTAGAGGACATCCGCAAGGCTTTGGAGGCAGCTCCTGGCGTAACCGTAAAGGACGACGCACAGAACTACGTCTACCCAATGCCATTGGAGAGTGCGGGTAAGGACGATGTCTATGTAGGCCGTATCCGTAAGGATCTCGCCGATGACAACGGCAATACATTGTGGCTCACAGGCGACCAGATTCGCAAGGGCGCAGCGCTCAATGCCGTTCAGATAGCCGAGTATTTGATCAAAGTAGGTAATGTGAAATAAGATACATGCTTGAAAGATTCAAACTCTTGCTCCGGGATTTGAACCGGGGCATTTATGAGAAAGAAACAGAAATATCGCTCTCGCTCCTTGCCGCTCTGGCAGGCGAGAGCGTTATTCTTTTAGGCCCACCGGGTGTGGCCAAGAGTATGGTGGCACGACAGCTGAAGTGTGCCTTCCGTGGAGCACGCAATTTCGAGTATCTCATGTCGCGCTTCTCTACGCCCGATGAGATCTTCGGTCCTGTGAGCATTCAGAAACTGAAGACCTCCGACACCTATGAGCGTGCTGTGGAAGGTTATCTTCCTACAGCCGATGTCGTGTTCCTCGACGAGATATGGAAGGCAGGCCCTGCCATACAGAACACCCTGCTCACGGTTATCAATGAGAAACTGTTCCGCAACGGCATACGCGAAATCGAGTTGCCGCTGAAGCTCCTCGTGGCTGCCAGCAACGAGTTGCCTGCCAAGGGCGAGGGACTGGAGGCGCTGTGGGACCGATTCGTCATCCGCATAGAGAGCCGTCCCATCCGACAGGAGAAGAACTTCCGGGAGATGCTCCTGGGGGTAAAGAGTGAAGCGGGAGGACAAGGTCAGGAGGCAGAAGAAAGTGCACAGTCGAATGCGATTACTGCCGGGGAATATGCGGAATGGTCGAAGGCCATCGATCGCATAGGAGTGAAGGAGGAGGTATTCGATGCCATTTCTGCTATCCGCAAGTCGCTGAGGGCAGTCAATGTCGACGAGGCCGCCGAGCGCCGTCATGTGTATGTGAGCGACCGTCGCTGGAAGAACATCATGCGCCTGCTGCGTACTTCAGCCTTTATGCAGGATCGTGAGGAAGTGGCGGTATGCGACCTTCTTCCCATCTACCATTGCCTGTGGCAGGAGCCGGAGGAGAGAGATGCCATCCGTGCGCTCGTCATCAAAGCCCTCTTTGCTCCCCATGCCGACAAACTGGTGGAGATGAAGAATGCCCTTGCCGAGGACATCAAGTATCATCGCATCCGCCGCAGTCCTGATGAGGGCCGGGATTACGAGGGCGAGATAGAGAGTCTCTCTGATGCCCTGACTTCCCTGGAACGCCAGTTAGGCGACAACCTCTTCGTTTCTTCCGACGACAAGACCGAACTCTCGTCTTATCTTCGCGATTTCTACAGAGAGCTGGCCTTTACCCGTCAGGACACGATGAAACTGTATGCGGAGTAGCGCATCCACGTGATACTTATTTCTCCACCAGTACGTCCTTCTCTTCATAACTGTCGAAGCCGATGCTCATGTCAGCACCGTGCTCCCGGAAGATGGAGAGAAGGTGTTGCTGCATGTCGGGATCAATGGATATCTCGCCATTCTTCGCCTTGTAAAACCTGCGCCGGGCATAAGGCGTACAGGAATAGAAATAATGGGTTCTTCCCGACGGGATGGTACTGTAGATGCGCTGGAATCCTCTTGCCCATACTTGCTTTTCTGACACAAGATGATAGGGGCACTTCTCGCCCTCACACTGCAGGTGCTTCACATTGAGCACCTCAAAGGTATCGGCACTGGCCTGTGCCTTGACATACTGCGCATAACGGGCGCAAGTGTTGCTGCGTGTACAGGATGCCATGGGGCAAACTACACTCAATGAAATTTTCTTCATATTTTCTTTTTTTTAGTTACTGAAGTTTTGCAAGTTCAGAAGTTATAGAAGTTATCACTCCCTTCGGTCGTTAGAAGTTATAGCCAACAGCCTTTTTGGTTGAAGATCTATCTGTAAAGCATATGGCTTTAACTTCTCTAACTTCTTTAAATTCTTTAACTTCCCCATTTGCGAAAGTTATTTATAATTCATAGAACGGTAAGGCTTATACAGAGATGCTGGAACTCGGAGATAGAATGCTGGAACTCGGAAATAGCTTTTTATCTTACCAGAGCACATTTGTGCCCTTAGTCAGGGCACAAAAGTGTTTTAGGCAGACAAAATATTAAGTCTAAGTTCCAGAGATCAGGAAAACAGTCATACCAGTTTCTCTGATAGCAGGAATACCAGAATTTTGAAATCCGATACGATGTTTTGCCTTCATCCTTCATGTATTCGCCCGGAATGCCGATAAACACTGGGATTTCGAGGGAGAAGGGCAAATTCGAGTAATCTGTCTTGTAATATCCTTTCCTACAGTTGCTTATGTGTAAGCAATGAAGGATGAAGGGTTTTTACCACATCGCAGTACTATTTTTTTTAGACAATGCAAAGATACAAAGCGGAAGCCCTCTTTTGCAAGTTTTCCCTGCCATATAGAAACACATCAGGGAAAAACAGGGAAAAATAAAGGGTAACGGGGAAAACAGCAGGGAAAAATAAAAATTCCCGATACATTCATTGGTGTTCTCATTCTTTTTCTTTAACTTTGCGTCACTTTCATTTTCATTCAAATTCTGCAAGTAAATACCTGCACAAAACAGGTAACGGCAGACGACTCATATAACAATGACAGAAAAAGAAGAACAACAATCTCGGTTCAGCTATGAAGTTTTCGACCGACAACTGAACACCTTTTATATGATGTGCCAGGTTTTCATTCAAGGCTGGGAAGACTACAGCACCCAGGAGATGAACTGCGACATACGCTCTCTGTGCACCAAGGCTTCAAGGCTCTGCTATATGGCAGACCAGGATCTCGTCTTGCAGCACAACGACCTGACACACCAGCGCAAGTTCATCAATCAGACCCATCTCGGCACTATCAGCCAGATAGTCATCAATGAGATGACCCCTTTCTTAAAAAAAGTAATAGACAGATATAAGGCCACCAAGAATCTGGAAGGTCATAAGAGCGGCATGTTTTCAGCTCAGATGAGCATGCTGTTCCCAAAACTGCACGAACTGCTTATAGAGGATGGCATGGCGGAAGACTCCATTGCCAATTTAGGAGCCGACATCAATATTGTGGAAAGAACTTTCCTCAAGAAGATCAAGTGTGCTAAATATCCTGGAGTGAGATCCGAAGAAAGATTCTGGAACATTTTCCAGCTATATGGCTACTCATGCTATCTGGTGTATCATTTCCGACAGGTAAACGATGTCTGCGGAAGATATATTACAGACGAGGAGGCCGGGCGACTCACCGAAATGGCAGTACAGAAATATTCTACAGACCCGGGAGGCAAGAAAGACATCGACCTGTATTTCTCTACTCTGGAATACAATAACGACCGTAAGACGCTCAACATAGATCAGATGCGCAGCGAACAGCGAAAACTGCAAAACGAAGTTCCGGACAGTCTGCTCCTGCCGTTCCTGCACCATGTAAACGATGCTTACGAGATGGGAAAGGAAGTAAACCAGCTGACTTTTACTGCAGAAGAATACATCAGTCTGCTCTCTGCTACTGCAAAATGGCAACTTCTGGAACAGCAGATTTTCGAATGTCAGCATCCGAATGAAATAAAGCCGCAGTACGACAATGAGGTTTTCGTAACGGTACTCAAAGGCAGACCGGTGAAAATGGACGAATTGCGCAAAACGATTTCCCTGATGGTGAAGTTGGTAAATAAGAAAAACCAGTGGTTTTGCGTGTGGAGTGTGCTGAGGCATCACAATCTTTTGGCCAACTATTCGCATGAGGCTTTTGCCCGCCAGATGATGAGCAGCTACTGGTTTGGCGACATCGAAGGCTACAAGCATTTCTCAGGCGACACCTTGCGAGAATACAAACGTTACTTCTCCGACTACGACTACATGCAATGGGATAATGATGCATTCCTGGAGCAGAAGCAGCTGTTCGGTATGACCAAATGGTCGAACTCGCTATGCCAGAAGTTTCAGTCGCTATGTCAGAAGATGGAGCAAGCCATCGTCGGCTGGAGCTACCTCTGAACAACGAACATCAAACGTATCCTTCGGACAATGAGCAGAACGACATCATCATTTATCGCTCCAAAGACGGTAAGGTAAATGTCGCTCTGATGACCCGTGAAGGAAGGTTTGGCTTAACCAAATGCAAATCGCCAAACTTTTTGGGACCTCTAAGCAAAGTATCGGTCAGCATATAGCTGGAGTTCTGAAAGACAATGAGTTAGATAAAGATGCAGTTGTCAAATATTATTTGACAACTGCATCGGATGGACGCAACTATAAGGTGATATATAAGTTTTTAGGATAGCTGAATACTTATTGAGTTCTCCGCTTTTCTATATTTCGTTGATATGATAGCTCACGGTTCTCACATCCACCTGGAATATTTCCGCAATTCTCTTCTTGGTTGTCCAAACTGTATCACCATCAAAGACCAGTTCCACTCTTAGCTTTCCTTCTGGGTCGGAGAAAAACACCAAGTCTGTATTCGTATATGTATCAATACCTTGCGATACTGATTGCTTGCCAGAGAAATATTCCAAGGCAGGCAACGCCATCTCCTTCTTTGAACTGAGCGACATGGATATGAGAAGACAAGCATAGCGTGAGAGGCGATAAGACTTCACCTTTCTATGCCCTCCCTTTCCTATCTCTATCATTTGCTGCATTAGCGGAAAAAGGTAATTTACATCTTGCCTATTAAGGCTGCATAATTCCATTGCTTTATGTATTACAGGCTTGAAGTTTTTGTACTTCTTATACCCAGCAGCCGCACACAATTCCCTTGCCAGCCAATATTCTTGTCCAATCTCTTCAGTGTGCTTTATATTTTAAAATGTTTCGTTCATTGCTATAATACTTTTACTTTGTTGTTCAACAAAATTATAATTTGTCGTATATCATCTACGGAAACGTACATGAGAGGCTTTTCCTCAATATTACCTAAAGGCTCACCCTTTAAAACATTTAGCTAGTTATTACAATGTTCATGCCAAAGTTCCATAGGCAATAGAGGTCCTTCATCTATTAGTAAATAATCAGAAGAAAGTTCACTTATAATCCAACACTCTTCACTTTTCTGCACTTCACATACTTGCAGTATAAGTTTCCAAAGGTTAATTGAAACCTCCGAATATTCATGCAAATATTCGATATTTTCCTAAATGAACAAACTCCAAATTTCCCTCTTAACATCATCATAGAAATCAAACTCATTATAGCCAATCCATGATAACGAAACATTTTTGTTCGATATTTCAAAGTCATTCCTCACTGAGGAATATTTTAGCTCCAATATAGGATAAGCTAAATTTGCAGTCTCTTTCACATCATGAAGAGTTCGGGGAGGCTTCTTCGTTCTTGGGAATATTACATTAATTCGATTCGACATATGCTAAACTTTAGAGCAGCAACTTTTGTTATTATAACAATTCTCAATCTCCTTCACGATGACCTTAGCCAAATCTATATAGTCCATATTCTCAGTATTAGGACTAATATCCACAATGTATGTATAGCTATCATCTGCATCATCGTTAGAATTTACAATGATAGACTTGTTGGATGACAACTTTTCGAAGACCTCTTGATTGTCACAATGAACTTGCCAACCATTTTGTGTTATAGTAAGAGTTGCAGGACATTTGTTCATAACAAATGGATGTGAAGCATGTGGGTCAAGTGAGTACTTGACATTATTGTCCCATAATTCCGACATCAATATATGGTTTAGCATTTTCCACTCAATATTATAAATGCTATGATACGAACTATTCAGAATGATAATCTCAAGAGGTTTATTCTCCTTATCGTCCCAAGCATAACACCCATATCTTGTATCCGTTCTATTGGCACTGTTGTATTTGGCAAGATAATATTGCCAAGTATTGACTCTAAATTCCTTACATTTCTCTATTGGAACTTTCAAATCCTCTACTGAGTGCAACTTATTAGCAACAATATCCAAAATGGCTCCTTGATTTCTGCGACGCTCATTCTTGATGAAGAAATGAGAAAAATCATTCCAACAATGGATGAAGAAACATCTATTAATCATTTCGCCTACAATCATTGAAGGTTCATATTGCATATAATCTTTCTCGTAATCTATCAAGTTTATTCGTATTTTATCAAAATTATCTATGGCTCCATTATTGAATATTGCTTCAAAATGTTCCAGTTGTCCCAATAATTCGTTTTCTGTAGAGTTTCCATGAAAATAATGCTCTATGAAAAGCATTAATGAACCTTGAAGTATCTGATGATTCTCATACTTTAACAAAGCTTTATAAATCTCAGGGCTAAATGTTGTCGCTTTATATCGTTCCTCGGTACAAGTAGTAGAAACAAAAGTATGGTCTCCATCACAGAGATCACCATCATTTACAACAACCTCTTCTACATCGCTTATAAAACCAGAAAGCATATCGTAACGAGCACTGTTGGCACGTACATTGGCTGTTATGAGGTTTCTTACCACACGCAAGCATTTTGCTGAAACAACTTCATCTTTCTGATACTTGAACAAACAATAAATAGCATAGAAATAGACCATTTCAGGAACAGACAAATCCCTATCCATAGCCAAATAGAAGACCGGCTTTCTGTTTTGTGTTTGTTGCCAAAACAATCTTATCAAATCATTTTCACCGACAACATTGTCGCTGAAATAGAAATATCTATCCCAGTAAGCTTGAATGCCTTCCTTAACTTGCATGTCAAACAACATGTCAAAAATAGCCATAACATCTCTTACAGCCTGTTCGTTTGTAATGATTTCTACTATTGACGGAGTACGCTTTTTTTGTGACTCAATGCCTCTTCTGAACATTTCTATACGAAAGACATTGTTGAACAAGCACATAAAACCATCATCTGCTTTCTTGACAATATCTTCTTCTTCACAAGATTGGGCATATGTCCAAAGCACATCCATCCAATTATTGTCTATTTTCTGCGAAAACTCATCCTTCAAATTTGGAGAAATCTTATTAATCGCCTTTTCTAAATCAGACTTAAATATCTCAAATTCGGTCAGTTTCTTACCTCTTGAATTCATCTTGATATAGAGGTCATCGGTCAAGCCAAACTTCTCCAAAGACAACGCATAAAACTGAATATCATTATATTCTGTTAGTTGAGTCCACAAATTTTCTATTTTATACGCATTGTGTTTCTCCTCTATTTTCTCCAACACGTTAAGCATAGAAATAATCGTAGGGTCAGAGTCGTAACTTGGTAAATATTTTGGGTTATCCTTGATTAGTTCCTTGATTCGCTTACCATTTTGATAGTTCTCTATCAAACTGTGTCGAATATCATCCACTAAAGAATCACAAAAATCCGTGGCTGATTGCCGAGTTTCATACCGAAACTTTTTTAGACATTCCACCATACTATCTGACACATTAGTTTGAACAACAGATGCATAATAGTGGAGCAAGTAAAGTGTGGTAAGGCGTTGCTGACCATCCAAAGGTATCAAGCCTGAAACCTTATCATTCTTCTTGACAAAGGAACCTCCATATATGAAATCAAGGATTACAGGTTCGTGAATTCTGACAGCCTCAAACATCGTCACTAACATTCCATCCAAGACAGCCTCAACCTTCTTCTCTTTTCTTCCATACGCATAATCACGTTGAACCTTGGGAATCATTATTACTGATTCTTCTTGAATGAGTCGATAAAACGTTGTAAGTTTGCCTATATTATTCATACTCATGATTTCTTTATTAATTTTTTAGAATTGTTTTCGGCATCAATATAGCTTTTCAAAACCTTCTTAATGTCTTCAAGATAGTTTAGTCTATCTTTTTCACTCCAATAGAAGTTCTGTTGTACCGTGAAATTAGGGTCTTTGCTATTATAATATTTAAGAAAGACCTTGCGTGTACACAATGGAATGTATTCACCTTGTGCATCGGCATTTATTATCATCTGTCTTTTCACTTCAAACACAGAGTTTCCAATAGAAGTATTGACGGCCCCACTCAATAAAGCCATATTTGATATTCCATGCATCACAGTTGGAGTTCCTTCCTGTAAGCTCAAATCATTGAAATACTTCAATACGCGGTCGAAAACTAAAGTTAAGTCGCTAAACGTATATTTCTCTCGGTTATTTTTCAACTTTTGATATTCTGAGTTCAGATGCTTCAACAACCTTGCCAATGATTGGTCATCAGGCAGACGCACATGAAGACATTCCAATGCTTTTTTATTTTCGGCAAACCACTCTTCCCATTTGTTTTTCTGGCTTTGGTCTATAAGTTCCGAATTTTGAGCATGGATGTGCTCTAATGTCCAATCATGATTTTTATATTCATCAAAAGGAAAAAAATCCAATCCCTGCTGCAAAGTAGATTCTACATTATATAACAGAAGTACTCTCTTTAGCATGGTAGCATCTTCCTGGTAATTATATTCCAATATTTTTGCATCGGATTTTTTACAGTCATGTATAGCAGATTGTATCTTCCAATTTATTATCTCTTTGAATTCAGTCTTACTCTTGTGGGCAGATTCATCAAGCAGTTCAACCAATACATCCGAGCCGAGAAGTGTTGTTAAGAAACCTATCTTATGATAGTAGTAGCTATCCTTAAACCATGCCAACAGAAGAGAATAATAGGTTTCCACTTTTATCCACAAATCCCACAAATCTTCCACACGACCGTCTTTCAACATATACTCAAACTCCAAGTAAGTGTAAAGACGATCTTTTTGATTTGGTGACTTTTTTGAAACTAAATCAAACAAATATTCTATTCTACAGCTATAGTTTTCTGAAGATTTATCTTGTTTTACGAAAGCCCAAAACTTCTCATTACGAAGTTGACTCTCTATAATATCCCATTGTTCTATGATGTGACTTTGCTTTCTGTCTTGTTCTCTTTTTGCAACTATATCACGGACATCCTCGTTAAATTGGCTAAGTAATTGCTTATCACAGTTATATTTGGCGGAATCGGAAAGGAATAATCCTCGTATAAGCTCTGCATTATTCAAAGAAATGCTTCTGTCGTTCAGACGTTTGAACATATCATAAGCATCACTATCATCTCGCAACTCATACCAAATCACTTGCACAGACTGATTCTTGTCTTTTGTATTGGAAAAGTTCTCGTAAAATGTACCTTTAAAACTGGATATAGAAGGTTTGTAGGTATTGGTTTCTGACTGGAACCAACTAATGATTTCATTTGCAGCTCTCAGTATATGCCATGAATCAATATCCAGTCCAGCTTCTTTCTCAACGTGAATGGAATAACGTTTGTTTTCATCACGTACCTTGACTAAATGTCCAAATAGTTCGCCCAGACTTGGACGTGTCTTGTAGTATATGGTAAACCCGAGTTCTTTATCTTCATCCAACAAACTTTCCAAAGCCAAGATAATACGAATCGTTGTTAGACGTTGTTGACCATCTATCACCTCATACCATCTATTGCTGTCTTCTGTCGAAAAGAGTCCTATACTCTCAACTTCGTTTGTTGGCATTTCCTTTACCACTATAGGTTGTAAGCAATAAAAGCTGCCTGATACTTTTTCGTCATAGAAGAAGCCATACAAATCTTCCAACAGTTGTCGAATCTGTACACTTCCCCATCGGTACCCACGTTGATAGTCGGGGATATAGAAATTTTTATTGCACAAATCAGGTATTGCGCATAAGTCTAAATAATTAATAGATTCTAATTGTTCCATATACGTATATTGTCA
Organism: Clostridia bacterium; assembly: GCA_963587495.1. Taxonomy (GTDB): domain Bacteria; phylum Bacteroidota; class Bacteroidia; order Bacteroidales; family Bacteroidaceae; genus Prevotella. Next base: position 12,993 of record CAVACC010000030.1, read on the forward strand.
GTTGTCATTATTTACGATGCCATTGTACTTACTATCCAAAGCCTTTTGGTTGTTTGACTTGAAATACAATGTACCATCCTTGGCATAATACTTAGGATTATTTTTGCTTATTGTGATATATGGTGGATGGGTAGAATCATCTACCACTTCCTCATAATAGAAATCTGGTGCAATTTCTTTCAAGGTAGAAGGAAGTTCAATCTCTTCAAGAAATTCAAAAGCATCAAAACCAATACTTTCAACTCCTTCTGGAATTATCACTTTATCAAAAAACGCTCCCCGAAACACCTCATTTCCTATTCGACGAACTGAGGATGGTATGACGAGTTCTTCTATCTGATTAAACAGGAAACATTCATCAGAAATCTCTTGAAGTTGGTTGGGCAACTTCAGTCTTTCAATATTACAACCATAAAAAGCTCCTACGCCTAACGAAGCAACACTATCAGGAATGGCAATCTCCTTTTGATTCTCAACCCATGCAAAAGCATATTTGCCAATACTTTTCAGACCATCACCCAAAATTATTTGTGATATGTCCTCACATCCACAAAAAGCAAAATTCCCAATTCGTTCTACGAATGAAGGTATCACCAACATTGTTGGTGTCTTTTCTTTATGTATTATGGTCTTTAAATCTTCCGTATAAATATCTCCATCTATAATACGATACGTTGTAGAGTCATTGGCATTCAATACCATTTTAGCAAGTGGGGGTATTTTTATTCCATCCTCAGAAACAAGGAGAGAAATAGACTCTTTTAAACTTCTTTTATACCCATTATCATAGACATCATCCCCTATATACAGTTTGTCTATCGTAATGAGGACGAACCGGGTATAATCAAAAGCATAAGACACTTGGCAAAACTGCTCGTAAGTAGCTTTGCCTGTAAGTGTAACATGGGAGACATCCCAATGTTGTTGACTCCAAACAGAGAAGTCTTTCTTACCTATGTCATATTCTTGTTTTATCATTATCTCAGAAAATGAGTTTAGAATTTCACACCAACGATACCAAAGGTCTCCCAAAGAAAGCAGACATCATGGAGAGTGTCTTGACCGTAAAGTTATCTTACTTCCCACCCATCAATAGTCCCCGCCTTCGACGAGAAATTGCAGCCTATCAGATGGATATGCTTTGGACTTGCTTCGTATTCCCTCGCATATCCCTTGTCTTTGATTTGTTGGATAGCGGCATCGGCGCAGCCATCAAGTTTGAACTCGAAGATATAGACATCGTTTGAGGTTTCTACGATACAATCCACTCTGCCTTCGCTTTGTTCTTTCTCGATGAAGATGGTATAGGAACTGATCATTCGGAGAATGAGATAGAACGTGTACTGGAAGTATCGCTCCTTCTCTCGCTCATCATCCTTGCGACGCTGCGAATAGGGAATGCTTGCCAAGAAAGAGGTGAAGAGTTTCTTGAGCTGTTCCACATCTCCTTCTTCCATGGTATCTATCACTTGAAGAACCCATGAACTTGGAGATTCTTTTGGCTTGAGGTAGCTGGATGTGAGCAATGTGATGAAGCCACGGCGTACTTCATCATTTGGAAAATCCAACAGATAGGAGTTGGTTAATCGCTTATACTTCTTGATGGTGAGATAACCACTCTGATATATCATAGGCAATGGACGTTCCACATCAGCCTTGTAGTCATCGAAGTCTTGGGTGGTATAGTACTTGCCCACCAATTCGTTGATGTGTTCGTTGTCGTGAGCCAGGAGGCGCACAAGATAGGTTGGTGAACCTGTCTTGAACCAATAGTCGTCTATCCACATTTCGTTGAAGGCACGGAGTATGCTGAATGGATTATATACGCCAATCAATCGGCGACTGAAATGGTAACCATCGAACTGGCGCTTCAACTTGGCTTTCATTTCATCTTCGGTAAACTCATATTCCCTTGCCATCTCCTTAATTTGCTCCTTGAAGACGGTGTGAAGTTCCTCCTCGGTGATGCCGAGCAAGGTGTCGTATCGGGCGGAGAGGCTGATGTCGTCGGGTTGGTTGAAACCGCTGAATACACTGACTTGTGAAAACTTGGTAACTCCCGTGAGTAATACGAACTGGAGATGCTCATCGGCTTCCTTGAAGACGGAATAGAATCCCTTCAGGGTATTACGATTATAATCCTCTAAGGTTATCTTGCTCTCATTGGTAGTGACATACATATCCAAGTCCATCACGTCAAGCAATGGCTTGTCGTATTCATCAATCAATACGACGGCACGCAAGCCTGTCTTTTCGTGGGCTGCCTTCAGAATTTCACGGAAGCGACTTCCAAGAGTTGTGGCAAAGGGAGACTTGCCATATATAGCTTCTTGTGTTTCGACAAATTCAGTCAATACACTTTCCAATTCATTTTCCTTCGTAAAATCCTTGCCATTGAAATCTATATGAAATACAGGATATTCCTTCCATTCTGTCTCTAATTTCTCCATGGCAAGCCCTTTGAACAGTTCTTTCCTGCCTTGGAAGTAGCATTCGAGGGTTGACACAAGCAACGACTTGCCAAATCGTCTTGGGCGACTCAGAAAGTAAATGTTTCCATTATGTACCAAGTCATAAATCAACTCGGTTTTATCAATGTAAAGATAGCCCTCATTGATGATTTTATCGAAACTTTGAATGCCTATAGGATATTTCATATTGCCTTCTTATTGAATACTACTGCAAAATTACAAAAAAAAATCATATTCGCAATTCTTTGCTTGGTTATTTCGCGGGAAATGCGTATTTTTGCAAGTGGGCTTTATGGCAAATGCTTGTTTCTATTAAAAAGATAAGAAGATATGAATGAACAGAAGAAATTGACTCCCGAGTTGGAGGGACGTGTGCAGCAGGCAGTGGATAATTTCATGCAGGGGTATGGCTGTTGTCAGTCTGTAGTGGCAGCTTTTGCCGACCTGTATGGTCTTGACGACAAGATGGCGAAGCGCATCGGTGCAGGCTTCGGAGGTGGAGTAGGAAGGATGCGGATGATGTGCGGTGCCGTGTCGGGAATAGTTGTCCTCGTAGGACTTGATTGCGGACAGACCGAAGGCGATGACCGCGAAGGCAAGTCGGCATGCTATAAGGTGGTGCAGCAACTGCTCGCCCAGTCGAAAGAGCAGAATGGCAGCATCATCTGTGCCGAGATTTTAGGACTGAAAGGCCATGAGAAAGCTCAGTCGAGCTATGTCGCCTCTGCCCGTACTGCCGAATACTATAAGACGCGCCCCTGCGCTGCCAAAGTGGAGAGCGCAGCCAGAATCTTTGCCGAATACTTGATGGCGAAAGAATAAAATATGAACTACCAAACAAACAAGGACTTTGCCGAGGCTCAGTATTACCTCAAGATGCTGGACGACTTCTGTAAGACAGGTCGGGTGATCATGCCCGAACTGCCGGCACAGATCATGCCCTGGAATACGAAGGAAGACCCGCTGAAAGACTATCTCGTTCATCTCTTCACCCTGAAGATAACCATCGCAACAGGTGAGGAGGTGCAGAAGTTCATGCGCCAGGTGGTGAACAGCAAAATCAAGGCAAAGGTGTTCTACGACTGCGTGGGCAAGTTTGTTGTGGAGTGTGTGCATCACATTCGTTTTCAGCGCCAGCGTGCCTGGACAGCCTATCATCGTGCTGAAGATGTGCTGTCCTGGACCAGCTTCAGGCGTATGGACAGGCAGGTGTGGTATCCCTTGCTCAATCAGTTGGAGCAGGATTATGGTGCCGACGGTTTCGACAAGCCTTTCTTCATGCGCCTGTTTCAAGGCGAGGGCGCTTCGAAGAGCGAGAACTGGGAACGCTTAGTGAGAGACTGGAAAGACTGTATCGAAAGGCAGACACTTGGCAAACTGAAGAACTTCATCGCCATCAGACAGAACAATTTCGAGAGCGGACTCATCAAGATGATGGATCAGGTGACCCGAAACATCAAGGCCAAGGGAATACCCGAGAGCAGAGCTGTACAGGCTTGGGAACTGATGTCGGGCGGATGGACCGAGACTGAGTTTGAACGCAGGCTGAACCAGATGAAAATACAGGACCGCTATCCCGAAATCAAGGAGATAGTGGCAAAGATGGGGCGTGTGGCAGATGCCAATGGCAAGGACCGGCTCACCATCGCTTCGGGCACAGACATGAAGATGGAGCATTCGGCAGGCAGCGACATAGAGGGCATCACCGTGGGCGACGACCTCAACTCCTTGCTGCCTCTCGAACTTGCACAGTATAGCGATGAGGACATGGAGGGGCTCTTTATCTATAAGTATCGTACGCGCAGGCTGCAGACCTTCCGCTATAAGAGCGAGATGGCAAAGCCTTCACGCAAGTTGGGCTTCACCCATGCTTCGCGCAAGGGACCCATGATTGTGTGCCTCGACACGTCGGCAAGTATGTATGGCACCCCTGAGCGAGTAGCCTCCACACTAATCTCCCTGCTCGAAGAGACTGCCGAGGACCTGGAACGTGACTGTTATCTCATAGACTTTTCGGTCAGCATCCATGCAGTCGACCTGATGGAGAAACGTCAGCTCAACCGTATGCGCAAGCTGGGCTTGCAGATACCTCAGTCTTCGGATGAGTCTGATGCAGAGAAGCCGCAGCGCCAGTCAGGTGCCTCTCATCTTCCCTTCATCGGTGGTGGTACGAATGCACGCAAGATGATGGACGAGATGTTCTCTCTGCTCGATAACGACGGTTTGCGTTATGTCAATGCCGACGTGCTGTGGATCACAGACTTTATGATTCCGGAGCCTCCCCGTCTGCAGCTCGATAAGTTCAAGGAATACCGCGACACGGGCACCCGCTTCTATGGCATCTGTATCGTTCACGAACAAGACAAGGCCGAGAATAATTCCTGGGAGCCTTACTTCCATCACATCTATACCATCACCTATCGACCCGTGAGGAGGTATTAGACGATTCAGTATTAGTAATTGAACTTTCGCAAGTTTGCCTCACACGCCCTGTGAAGGGGCAGAAGCTTGCGAAAGTTGAGTAAGAAATTAATGATGTTTGAGCATTTCTTTAGATGTAATTTTGTGTTTTCGGAAATTTGGTGTATATTTGCAAAAGATAAGTTGCACTTGGCAATTTGAACGCCAGTTCTCATTGGCGCTTGTTTGTACTTTTTAGAACAAAAAAATAAAATAAAAGAGAAAATTATGCCAATATTATCAATAAAAAATCAAGTTGTAAGTCCATTGGATGCTTTATGGTCGCTTTTTAAAAGTCAGCCTAAGGCAGTTCGTAATGCTTTTACTCAGCGTTTGCTTCAAGAAGAAGTTGATGCTGAAGCTATGAGAGAAAGATTAGTTGTAAAAGAAAGTTTAACTCAGGCTTTTAAAGAATTTCGTGAGGCTGAAGAAGCTGGAGTAGAATTGCCTGATGCTCGAAATTTGTTCAAATGAAATGAAAGTAGAATTTCATTATATTCCAGAATTTGAGTGAAGAGCTAAAGTTTTGGCAAAAAAGTACAAGTCGTTTCAAAAGGACTACCATGATTTCTTGGATTCTTTAGAGGAGACTCCTTTCCAAGGAGTTTCTTTAGGAGGAGGTGTCTATAAAACAAGAATGCAAATCACATCTAAAGGTAAAGGAAAAAGTGGAGGCGCAAGAGTTTTGAATTATGTTGTTAAAAAAGTAGAACCACATAGAGTCTCTATAACTTTTCTTTCTATTTTTGATAAAAATGAAATGGAAAACGTTTCTGATGCTTACATAAAAAGTTTGGTAAAGGAAGCAAAATAAATCAGTTTTTCTTTTTGCATGCTGAAGTTTCTCAATTGGGGAATTTTAAAAAGTTATAGAAGTTATCACTCCCTTCGGTCGTTAGAAGTTAAAGCCAACAGCCCAAAGGGAATGGGGGAGGGCAAATCCACAAAAGCATTTGTCCTTTAACTTCTCTTAACTCCCCTCTAACTCCTCTCTAACTCCTAAAGGAAGCATTCCACTAAAGCGTATGGCTCTAACTTCTTTAACTTCCCCATTTGCGAAAGTTGAGTAAGATGTTTCTTTTATTTCTTTTTCAGCATCATCATACGCGACTTTTCCTTTGCCAGAGCCTGCATATCCACGGCAACATCGTCTTCGTCCACGATTTCCACGCCTGTCATCGTCTCTATCACATCTTCCATGGAAACCACGCCACGAAGGCAGCCGTATTCATCAATGATGATAGAGATATGCTCTCGTTTTTCCAGCATCTTTTCCCATATCTGATACAAGGATTCATCCTCTCTGAAAGAGAGAATCGGGCGTACCAGTTCGGATAATTTGGTTTGGAATTTGTCGTCTGAAACCTCCTTGAGCACCATGTCTTTCAGAATATATCCTACGATGTAGTCCTTATTGTTGTCATAAACGGGGATGCGGGAGAATTTCCATTCTTTCTGTTCGTAAAATTCCTTGATGGTCTGATTGATGTCGGCCGATTCCACGACGATGGATGGTGTCATTACCTCTTGGGCTTTTACTCCAGCCAGACGGATGCAGCTTTTGATGATCTTGCTTTCTGATTCACGGAAGATGCCTTCGGTGGTACCTACATCCACCATGGCAGAAACTTCTTCGCGACTCATGGAAGCCTGATGGCTCTTCGGGGTAAATACCTTTGTGATAAGCTCAGAGAGCAGTACCAGAGGATAGGTGATGAAAATAAGCACTCTGATGATCTTGGTAGATACCATCGCAAGTGAGCGCCAATAGGAGGCACCAATCGTTTTCGGGATGATTTCTGAAAGCACCAGAATCAGCAGAGTAAGAATGGCTGAAATGATTCCGAAGTATTCTTCACCAAAGAGTTTCATAGATTCTGCACCTACACCGGCAGAACCGATGGTGTGGGCGATGGTGTTGAGCGAGAGAATGGCACCCACTGGGCGATCTACGTTGTTCTTATACTGTTTCATCAACGAGGCAGTCTTGTAGCCTTGATTCTCCTTCATCGAGATAAACGACATCGGAGTAGATAATAGCACCGCCTCCAGGACGGAGCATAAAAAGGATAGTGACAGAGCACCTAAAAAATATAATATGATTAAACCCATGTAATTTTTAATTCGTTAATAATATGTTATCTGCAATGAGATAGATATTATTTTCGAAGATTGCAATGAAGGATATAATGGGCTACATTACATCTGTGATGTTTGTTCAATATGGATATTGATGCAAATGACATTGTTGTTATATTTCAATCTGTTGCAAAAATAAGCAGAAAAACATGATTTCAATACAATCTTTTCGTAAATTATATAGTTTTAATATGTTTTTAGTAAAAGTATGTTAGTATCTGAGTTTTATCAATGTACCCAATGGACATACAAAACGGCAGTAGGGGCGTGTGATCACAAAGGATAATGCGATGAACAGAAGGGCTGTCGCAATGACAATCCATGAGGCAGAACGGAAGATGAATGCCGAGAAAGGTTCGTAATCCGTCCATTCGCTCCATACTCCTCCCCATATACATATCATCAACAGTGCCCATATCAGCTTGCGCAACTTGTCAAGCCGCTTTGTTGTCTGGGGACTCATTTTTATCTTGCGTTTCATGCTTCTGCCTGCTATCTGCTGCAGGGAACCGTATGGGCAGACGTGGGTGCAATAGTGCGACTTCTTGCCAAAGAGCGGATAAATGAAGGCCGTTATCAGCATGACTGTCGCAATGATGTTGCCCGATATCTCCATGCCATGGGCTGCGAACCCCAGCAGGGAAGAATAAGAAAGGCAGGTTCCGCACCAGAATCCAAGCACAATGACATTCAGTATCAGTTGACAGAAATGATACCTTCTGTTCTTGACAAAAAGCGGTAGGATGGCTGCCATCAGCACAACGCATATACCTGTGATGTTTCTTGGGGAGAACAGAGAAGAGCCGCTGTTATCAGAAGAAACCCAACTGCTGTTGCCTTTTCCTGATTCATCGGTCTGCAGGTTGTTCTTGGCATACAGAAGTCCCCGTTGCATGTTTCCCATAATGGCTTTGGATGAGAATGTGGCCCCTGTTACGGCATCTACCTTCATGTTCATCGCCTCGTCTATCGTTCTGCCTTTCCAATTCTCAAACAGGACAGAGGCATTGTCAAAGAATTCCTTTGTCTCGTCGTTCTTTAGCGCCACAATGTCCTCTACGACACCATTCTTGATGACGATGTTGAGTGGCACCTTTCCTCCATATCCTGTGATGTCTGATGCCAGCGCAGAAGTGTTGATGACGGCAGTTCCGTTTTCGAGTATGCGTAGAGTGTCATTGTTTGCAGCCTGTGGCTTCTGTTCAGATCGGAAAGAGTGTCCCAACAGTTCGCCATGCTTTACGATAGCCAGCGAAGCAACAATGACCAGACAGATGAAAAGACTTAATAACTGTTTTGTTCTGAAAAATGATTTCATATCTCAGTCAGTTTTCCTATTTTTTTATTCGTTACTGTAGTGTCTTTAACTGAAGTTTCGCAAGTTTTGCCCCACACGCCCTGAAGGGGCAGAAGCTCTTAGCCCGTACTTAAACCACTTGCGAAACTTGAGTCTTTAACTTCTAACGACAGAAGGGAGTGAAACTTCTCCAACTTCTGTATTTGCGAAGGTTCAATGCGTTAGATAATAAGAGATGCCCCGCTTTACGTTTTCCTTTACAGCATTGCTGGAGTAGGTGGCACCTGTGACACCATCGATTTGGGCAGTATGCGCCTTTTTTACTTTCATGCCGTTCCATTTGTTGAGCAGCCCCTGTTTTACCTTGTTGAAGAACTTGGGAGTCTCCTGATTGGCAAGTGCTTTGATTTCTACAATTTTCCCTTTCTTGATGTAGATAGCAAGTGGTGTGTTGCCGCGAAATCCCTTGATGTCTTTCCCCAGCGTTGTGGTATTGACGATGTAGGTTCCGTCTGCCTTCTTGGTCATGACCTCAGAGTGGGAACTTTTGGCTGTTGCTATTATACTGCTGACCATTCCTATGCACAGTATTGCCGCAAAAATGAATATTCTTTTCTTCATAATTGTTTTTTGTTATAGAACTTTCGCTGAGTTCTCCACCCAGCGAAAGTTGAGATCCTAATTTTATTGTGTGCAAAATTACACAATAATTCTGTAATAAGCAATGCTGGTATTCAAAAATCATTATTTTTAGGTATTACTTTACATATCCTCCATCGACAATTCTTGGTATCCTTTTTGGGCAGTATGCATATTGTATTTCATCTTCCCTCTTCATCTTTTCTTCTCCCTATGTCAGTTTTTATCGCATCCAGATTGTATTTTTGCCGCAGAATTGACAATAACTCTATATATAATAAGGTATGGATGCAGAAAGAAGGAGGGAATGGAGTCCCTGAAATGTGAAATATAAGAGGAATCCATAAGATTTCTTGTTAAAAATTTGGTGGCTCATCAGATTTTTAATACATTTGCCATTGGTTAGTGACAGGGCAGGTGAAAGTCCTCGCTTGAAGTCGCTACGATGCAGAGAAACAAGATTATCTTGTGGACACGAGCAAACTGTTCAGTTCTGTAGGTTGAAATCTGGTAAATTGAAACGTAGAAAGAACGCGAATCTGTTTGAGCGAGTCTGCGCCATCATATGGTGTGGATTCCTCTTTCGCATTTTCTTTTCTACGGGTTTTACCAGAGCCTAACTTACAAGAGAGTGATGAGAGTAGGGGTTCACGCCATTCTTTTTTCACTTATGGACCATTATGAACTTGTTTGGTTCGCAGATTTTACCTACCTTTGCAACTTGATACACTTGCATTTGGGCCATTTGAAAGCAGCTTTCATTGCGCTCGTTTGCATGAACCATATACGATAACTTAAAAACTGAATGCTTATGAGTAAGGTATTCCAAGTAAGGCCTAAGCGCATCAAGCGCTCGAACGGCACAGTTCTCACTCCCGATATGGTAGTGACAGTAACAACCATGCAGCACACCGCCACCCCTTTTTATAATGGAGCCAAGGAGGTACAAGAGGCCTACATGCGCCTCTATGCTTTCGACTATAAGAAAGCCTGCTGCAATCAGAATGATTTTGAATTTAAGAAGTTGGACTAAACTATATATAATATTATGGAGTTGACAAGTTTAGAAAAAACATATTATGACGAGTTTTCCAAGTCTTTTGGAAAATATGGAAATGGTATTCCGAGTGAAGAATGGGATCGCTTGAGTAAAGTTCGAAAAGGATTGGATATCACATTAAAGCGCTCAAAAGAAATAATAGAGGCAGTACAAAACCATGTACGTATAACAGAAAGCGAGTCCGCGAATGATGGTAATATGTTATCAATCTTTAAGCGTGGTGTGATGTCATTGCTTCGCCATCATAATAACAATGACTGTTTGATATTGAATATCTCTGATTCTGATAAGAGTGCTATTAGAAATAATTTTGGATTAGGATTAGATGAGCAAATTCTTTGGGTACGTGATACTTCTTTTTGGAGTAGCAAGAATCAGGGACTTGTAATAACTGATAAGCAAATAGTCTTTATACATGACAATGATAACCCAAATGATAAAGCTTATATTGAATTTAATGATATTCATCATGTAGAATATCGTGAAATGTCTCTGTTTTTTTGGAATTATCAAGAGGAATATGTAAAATTTTATTTAGGCTTATTCTTCAAGGACTCTACTGAATCGAATGAACTCATTGAGGATGCAAAACAATTGGCTAAAGTTCTAACGGAAATGGCAAAAACTGTTGGACATGTTGAGACAGAAACGGTTTCTGATCACATGTCTAATTTGCTAAATGAGGAAAAATATGATGAAGTTATAGATTGTGCAAAGCAAGTAGTCTCTGATAGTGACTATGATAATGATTCTAAATGTGTAGCTTACATGTACCTTTCTGATGCTTTGTCCAAAAAGGGAGTATTAGATTCACACAAGGGGATGAACTCTTACATGCGAGATGCAATAGAAGCATGCGACCAGGCGATGGAACTTTGCGAGGAAGAAGACCCTTTCAGATATAAAATATTCAATCAGAAGGGAGAAATTGAACAAATGGCTGATAACATGCGCTCTGCTCGAAATTGCTTTATTGCAGCTATGGACTCTCAGGATTTTGATATTAAAAAAGATGCCAAAAATTCGTATGAGCAGTTGACTCGAGAAATAAGTGCAGACAATAGTTCGTTTCTTAATGAAGATTATAATAAACGTAAGTTCTTGTTTACTGTCAGCAATGACAAACAGATTCCTGGTTGCTTTGACAAGGAGGATAATGTGCAATGGATTTTCTCTCTAGGGCTGATTCCAGAATATATTAATTTCCCTGTAGGTCATCCACAGCCTAATACGCTTTATATTGGACATCCTTTAAAACCAGGCGTTTATATTCCATTTGAAAACGCAACGGAGCAGTTGTTCATGGAAAAGGTACGTGAGTTATGTTATTTAGCTCAATGCTTAGGAGCTGTTGAAATCAAGTTCAAGAGAATTAAAGGCCTTGACGTTTCTAACTCTGAGGCTTCAAGTGTAGAACGCTCTGGAGAAGCTGGAAGGAAATTCCTTAATGCAGGAGGTAGTCTTGGAGTTTCTGGTTCAGAGACTAATGCTTATTCTTCTAAAGATGGTATGGAACTTGTCCAGCGCTATTCTCCTATTAAAAAGCCGTTTTGTCCAGAAGGAATGGTTTGGTATGATTCGGATTCTACATGGCAGACATTGGTGAAACAGAGATTAAATGGTAATATATTGTCTTATGTTGAACATGTTTCTTCTACTGAAACAACAACTGTTTCATCCAATCAATTAATGTCCTTAAAAGGTTCTTTTGAATATCTCTTTGCTAAGGCAAGTGGGTCTTATGATGCTAAAACGGATAAGACCTTTAGTAAGACAGAAGAGATAGAATGGGAAATTGATATGAAATTCAAGCCTTTGCAGGATTTTGACAATGCTTATGTCACTAATAGTCAAGCTACCGATTCAATTGACCAAAGTCTGAATTCTGAATTGTCAGAGGACGAGATGGCATATAAGGAAGAAGTAGAGTTCTGTTTGGAAGATGCGTCTGAAATAGATGCTCATTCTCGTAAGTTCTTGGAACGTAAACGTCAGAAACTCGGATTGTCAGAGACGAGAGCGCAAGAGATTGAGGACATGGTAAAGGCTTCTCAGGTATCTTTTACCGATGAAGAAAAAGAGTACATGGAAGCTCTTGATGATGTCATTGAAGATGGAGCAATCCCTGATAATGTCCGTAGATTATTGGAACGTGAAAGAAAATCATTGGGAATCTCTGAGGAACGTGCCAAAGAATTGGAAGAAATTAAATGTAAAGCATAATCCTGATAACTTAATTAGTTGTGATAAGATTTTCACAACTAATTGGTTTTCATAAAATATAATAAACTATGAGTAAAGTATTTCAAGTAAAGCCTAAGCGCATCAAGCGCTCTAATGGCACAGTTCTCACTCCCGAAATGGTAGTGACAGTAACAACCATGCAGCACACCGTCAACCCCTTTTTACAATGGAGCCAAGGAGGTGCAAGAAGCCTACATGCGCCTCTATGCTTTCGACTATAAGAAAGCATGCTGCAATCCAAATGATTTTGAATTTAAGAAGTTGGACTAAATTAAAGAACAAACATTGTATAACATTAAATAAAACTATTATGGGTAAGAAAGCAGAACAAGCTGAGAAAATAGCAAAAAGTGTTGTTAAAGTTGCAGGTATTGTTGCCACTGTTGGAGGGGTAATCTTAAAAACTGTTGCAGATAACAAGAAGTAGTAGGCTAGTTTTTTTTAAGCTAAGAATTACTATTCTTTTTCTGGTAAGCATAGAGGTGCATAAATATATGGATCTCTATGCTTTTATGAGTTAAAGATATTCTAAGGCAATATTAATTATGTCTTTTGTTAATAAAATGTATGATAGCAAATAGTCTGTATCACAGAAAGTTTTAAATAGAAATAATAATATTGGAGCCTTTGCCACCATTTGACATATCTATATAGTTATTTCGCAGCCGGAATCAAATGTATAACTATATAAGGTAATGTGATAATGGAAAAGAACATCAAGAAAAGAGTGTGTTGGTTGGCTGCGGTATTGAGTACCATGCTGGTAGTGTTATTTGGCTATTGGTTCTTCTTGAACCCTCATGGCTATTGGCAGAAGCAGAAGGAAGCTGAAAGGGAAGAGTATTCTGAAAGAAGGATGCTTTGGCGGAAGTCGGAGAAGATGACAATGCAACAGATGTTGTCGGACATGACGTTAATGGCTAAGGGGGATTCTGTCCTGGTTTGTTGGCTAACAGGTCTCTCGCTTCCCGTTTATCGTGACTTCATTCATGATACAGCACAACCAACAAGGAATGCTTGGGCGGAGACGAGATATTGGTATATGTGTTCTCTCGTTAAAGGCAGAGAATGGATGGAGGAGCGTGCCAAGACGAGGATTCACAAGAGCCTGATCTTTGTGGAAACGAGTAGATTTCAGGTGCAGAAGGATTCCTTGAAGGATTATCGTAAAGAGAAACTTACTCCAACTGAGATTAGGAACAACAAGATGTATCTAAAAGATAATTGTCCATATAAATGAAATCATAGCATAAATAAAGTATAACGAAAAATGAATAAAATTATAGGTTTTTTAGTAATGGTATTCATGTTCCTGCCCTGGCGACTGATAGTTGCAATCGTGGCTGCAGTATTGTTTGTCAACATCAATGGTACGGAATTGTATGAATGGCAAGCTGGATTGGCGCATGGATTGTTCTTCCTGCCTAATCTGGTGAGGCATCTCTTTGATGGCGATGTCCTTTTCAAGGCTACCAATTGTACTACTGGGTATAATATAGCCTGGTGGATAGCTACTGTTGGTTCGTGCATCGGTTGGCTCGTTGATGCTACCTTCTCTTTTATGAAGGCATCGGCATTTGTAGGTAGTGATAAAGAATAAATATAAATACGATGAATAGTATGGCGGATAATCAAAATGTTTATCAGGCAATCAAGACGATTGCTGATAATCTCTGCAAGGAGAACAAGACGTATCTTCGTGCAGATTTGGCTTTTGAGCTGAAGAAGTATGGTATTGCTTCCGATTCCTCGGAGGTGAGTAAACTGGTATTTGATGCTTATAGATATTTCCATGATAATGGTAATATCGCCATTGCTTTTGTTTCCAATAATTCTCGTACAACCCTTGTGGCTGAATACAAGTTGAACGACAGTTTGGAGCAGGGCAACAAGGAGGAGGCTTTGAAGATAGCCGAGACAGAACTAGCGTTATCTTCATCTGCTTTGGAGCAGTTGAAGGAGCAAGTGGAACAGAACCTCAACCTGGTCCTTGTCAAGGGAACGTCGAAGATGGCTGATTTACTCATGGGCACGAATGGCGTGAAAGATGTTAGAAGCAAGGCGTCCACCATGTTTGACAAGTATACTAAGATGGTGGAGGCTTATCACTATGCCGAGGATAGTGTTCGTGGAAACATCGAAGATTTTACTTCTTTGCGTAGTGATATCGGGACGGTTTATCGTGACTATGCCCTGAAACTTATCGATATCTATGGCGACTCTATCAAGATGGTTTCTCCAGACTTGTTCGACTTCAAGCGAATAGAGTGGTTGGATGTGGATGAGATGCTTAAGTATGTTGAGCTGGAATACAACAAGCTTTCGGAAAAATGTGGAGCTCTGATTGGTGAGATTTCTGATAGTTTCCGTGCTTCCTTGCAAAATTCATTACAGTCGTATAAGTCTTTGTCGAATGGTAATAAGTCCTTGGGCTTGGCGATGGCAGGACTGACGATGCTCGAACATTATATGGTTGCTGGCGAACGTACCAATCGATTGAAGTCTGATTTGTCAGTCTTCCAGATGAGCGTGAAGCATGATGCCACTCGCATCAAGGCTGATATGGGACGATTGCTCGTGATTTGCAAGACACTCAATGATGTGGTAATCCCGAAGGCTAATGTGTTCTTGCGATATGGAGAAAAACTGTTGGCTTCAGACTTGAAGGCGACACTTGATGCCTTGTATGAGAATGAGGAAATCCGTCTATTGGAGGAGCAACGAAGAAGTCTGCTCCAGCAGATGAAGGCGTTGGATATAGAGATGAACGATCATCTTCAGAACATCGATGTCTACAGCTCGCTGATTAATGACATCACCGCTACCTTGGAATCAAAGCAGGGAAGTTATATGGAAGCGAAGGCTAAGAAGCCTTCCAAGCCTTTCTTCCTTGTCAACTGGCTCACCTTTGGTATGGCCAATAAGAACTACTATCGCGACTTCGCTGAATGGAATGCGGTATGCTTCCCTCTTGTGAGAGAATACGAGAGCTATCAGGTAGATTTGAAGTTGGATAAGGAGGAATTGGAATCGCATCGTGAGGAACAAACCCGTATCAAAAATGAGTATGCCAAACTCTCCAGTGAACTGGATAAGGTTTCTAAGGAAATCAGAAGCAAGATAGTTTGCTCTGACGAATTGAAGTTGAAGATGCTGAAGCATCTCCGTGATATGGTTGCCATGCTGAAACTTGGACGTGAAATCATGGAGAGCAAAATAGACGAAAAGTTGGTGCATACGGTTGACATTCCCGATTATAGGGAGGCTGCCAAGCTTCCTGCTGATGTGGAGCAGAACCTTTCTCTGTTTACAGGAATGTTGGCAGACAATCTCCATGCCGACAAGGATATGGCTAAGAATCTGCTTGATGGAGTGGAAGCATACACGAAAGACCATAAGAAGATAGAGGGCAAGACCGCACAACAGAACAAACCTGCAGAGTACAGCGAGGAAGACTTGCAGATGACAACCGACAAGATGGAGCAATCCCTGCAAAAAGGCATCGTTCTGTTTGATAGTTTCGCTAAACTCAAAGCGCAGCAACTCAGTGGCAGCTTGGCTTCGGCAGCATACGATAAGGAATTGAAGAAACATGCTGATGAATTTAAGCGTGAGATGGCTAAGATAGACAACAAGAGTGCTTATCTTCGTGAGGTGTTCAAGCGTATCAATCTGGCAGGCAGCGAGGAGGAACGTAAGCAGGCTATGGAGTTGATGAGCGACTTGAGCGGTTACTCTCTTTCGGAACAGGAGTTCACAGAATTTATAAATGGTAAGAAACAAATAGAATTATAAGGCGTATGGAAAGTTCAAGAAGACAGCAGGCCCAGGCTGATTTGGGTATGGATTTTGCAAAAGAAGATCAAAAGCGAGAGGCGGCTCTTGCCAAGGAACAGGCGAGAGCTGATAAAAAAGCTGCAAAGCGCGAGAAGATGATGAACAGATCGTCTTATCGCATTATGGTAGGTACGACAAAGTATATGGACAAGTATTTCTTGGATCCTATCCTTGGTTTCATTCTTCCTGCCGGTATTGGTGATGCGTTGACGAGCGTGTTTGCATTTCCTTTCATCTACTACAGTCTTTGCGTGGTTAAGTCGATTCCGCTGACTTTGGCTGTCATCTATAATATCTTGATGGATGTGCTGATAGGTGCCATACCTTTCTATATAGGTGATGTGCTGGATGTATTCAAGCGTTCGTATGTTGAAAACTTGAAACTGATTACAGGCTATATCGAGGATGACAAGGAGATTATCAACAAGGTGAACAAGAAGGCATTCTGGACGGCTGTGTTTATCGTCGTGCTTTGCTGGTTGATTTATGTGGTGATTTCATGGGCCATTAGTTTAGGAACTTGGACTTATGATAGGATTGTTTCATTATTCTAAAAATGAGTCGCTTATGTTGAGAGGTATCAGAACATTTGTCTGCAAAGACTGCGGACATAGGTTCAAGGCTTTGGATATGGAGTGGAATGCTACAGCCACTTCATATCCTGTAAAATGCCCGAAGTGTGGGAGTGTAAATAAAGTAAAAATAATATATTTATAAAAACAGAAAAATGAAAAAGATTGAAGACATTACTGTCAAAATGAATAGTTTTGGAGCTTATAGCCCAAATGACAAACAACGCAAGATTTTTTATCCCGACATAAAGGTTAAATACGTTGGAAGTAAGAAAAAGCATAGTATCTGTATTGAACAACTTATTGGAAGATTCAAAGCTGAAGATTTAAAGAGTGTCGCTATTATCGGTGACTATTATTTTATTTTACTTTTCAAAATAGAATGGGACATTATTTCATCAGATGGCGTTTTGGTGAAATCTATGGGACCATGTGGACAGATTGTAGGAAGTGATGAGAATTCATTCACAGTTCGGCATCATGGCGTTTTAACTGGCTATAACATCAAAGGTGAAATTCTTGGTGAGAGAATGTTAACGCCAGAGGAGATTGCAATGTGTGATGAGGAATTTGGAAAAGAGATTGATGAGTAACTATGTCTTCTTTCAGCCTTTCGTTGGCAAGGATTATGCCAACGGAGGGATATTCAGCAAGCGAATCATGATATTGGGCGAGAGCCATTATTGTGATGAGTGTTGTACGGATTGTGGCGACTGCCGGCTACATCGGGAGTGTATGAACTTTACGCTGCAGGTGCTTGGTGATTATCTCAATGAGGGCAAGGAGCGACAGGATTGGATGCGGACTTTCTTGAAGTTTGAGCGTTCACTTGCGGGAGAGGAGACAGATCAGGCGATGAGGCTGAAAATCTGGAACTCGGTCATCTTCTTCAACTATCTGCAAGTGGCGATGGGTGGTCCTCGCG
>CAVACC010000031.1:0-29510 GCA_963587495.1 Clostridia bacterium
ATGATTCTTTCATGTAATTGAAACTTTAGGAGTCAACCATATTTACAAAAAGACACTGGTCGTCTATTAAGACCAAAGTCGGTCGTCTATTATGACCAACATCAGCCATCTATGAAGCCTGAATGATTCCGAAATGAACAAGTGCATTCTTGACGCCATCCTCGTCTACCGAAGAAGTCACATAATCAGCCATGGCTTTCACCTCCTCATTGGCATTTCCCATAGCTACGCCAATTCCAGCCTCACGAATAATAGAAATGTCATTGCCCCCATCACCAAAAGCCATTGTCTCGGAAATATCAAGCCCCAAGTATTCTGCCATAGCCTGCAAGCCCTTTCCCTTATCAGCCTCTCCGGATGTAATATCCGTAAAAGCCGGATGCCATCTGCCCGAAGTACAGTTGCTCAATCTCTGCATCAAGTCAGCCTCCTGTTCTGCGCTGCAGAAAGGCGTAAGTTGCAAGACCTCCTCGTTCTTCAAGTCATCAAGACGCGTGCCGAAATCCAGGTTGACAACACCAAGTCCCTCAACAAAAACTTTTCGGACAATATCTGTAGGATGATAAACCACAAGATGGTGCTCTCCCACCACGATGACCGAATAATCATTACGATCAGCATCAGCCACAACCTCGTCCACATCAGCTCGTAAAATAGGATGCAGACAAACAGTATGATTGCCTACAAAACATCGAGCTCCATTAGTAGTTATATATCCATCGATGAGATGTTCTATTTGACCTAAGTTATTGATAAGCATAATAGGGCGCCCCGTAGAGATGTAGACCGCCACCCCATTTCGCTTAGCTTCCTCCAGCGCGTCTACCGTACTCTGCGGAATCTTATGAGTACGGAAACTGACGAGCGTGCCATCAATATCAAAAAACAAAGCCTTAATCTTCTTATCCATCATATTTTAAAATTTTGCCTGCAAAGATAATCATTTCAAAAGTTTTGAATGAAAAAAAGCTATTTATTTTTGTTAATAACGAAAAAAGCATTATCTTTGCGACATGAGAAAAACCTTTCTTATAACTCTGACAATCTTCGCCTTGACATTGATATCATGCGAGAAATTTGCGCTCGAAGAATCCATTGACACAGGAGAAACTTCAGAGAGCAACGGCAACGTGACCCTACAAATAACCGAAGCAGAGATATCTCATTTCAAGAGAATTACATACAGCATCTTCCGCAATGGAGGAAAGGTGAAGAACATCAACCAGCAGAGTCCCTCCTCCACCTTTGGAACAGCCACCTTTGCCCTCAGAGAAGGCGATTATCAAGCAGTCGTGATAGGGCACAATGGAGAAGGGAACGCCACCGTCTCGTCGCCCGAGAAAATCAAATTCTCCGACAACAAAACCACCGATACATTCTGCTACTACGAATCATTCCATGTCACCGAAGACTATCTCAGGAAAGACATCACTCCCCATCGGGTCACAGGAATGTTTGTGCTCCACATTAAAGACGCTATCCCATCAACAGCAAAGATCATAAAATTCTATTACACAGGAGGCAGCAGCACCCTCAATGCAACTACAGGATACGGATGCGTAAACAGCAGACAGACAGAAGAACGCGAGATGAACCCACAACAGAAAGACTACCGCATCTACACCCTGCCCCACAGCGATGCCAAGAAGTTGCACATCATCATCACCGTCTATGATCAGCAGGGTAATACAATCACAAAGAAAGACCTGAAAGACGTGGAAATCAAGCAGAACAACCAGACCATCTGCTCACTGAACCTGTTTGATGGCGAGGAAGACGGAAGCACAGCCGACTTCTACTTCGACCCCACTTGGGAAGGATATATAGAAGCAGAGTTCTAAGTCATAAGTCCTTCCACATCAGAACTGTAATGTTCCTTTTTTCCACAAAGCAAGACAATTTTAGTTTCTTAAATAAATGATAATATCATTTGTTTTGCATTTTAAAAATAATTCCATATTTTTGCATGCGATTAAAGGAATTTTAGATAAAGGAATGAAAAAGATTGTAACTATTTTCGCACTTTTAGGAACATTGCTGTCTGCCGAAGCCC
This sequence comes from Clostridia bacterium, assembly GCA_963587495.1. Classification (GTDB taxonomy): domain Bacteria; phylum Bacteroidota; class Bacteroidia; order Bacteroidales; family Bacteroidaceae; genus Prevotella. The sequence goes on from CAVACC010000031.1 coordinate 2,054, forward strand.
AAAACACATTGAGCCTCGACAGTTGCCGTGCCATGGCACTCCGCAACAACAAGCAGATCAATGTCTCCAGACTTAAGAAAGATGTGGCTTACAACCTGCGCAAATCAGCCAGAACCCAGTACCTTCCCAAAGTTGACGCTATGGGAGGATACGAATGGTTTAGCCGCGAGATATCATTGCTCAACAAGGGGCAGAAATCCACATTGAGCAACATCGGCACCAACCTGTCGTCTGGCTTATCAGGCGGCATGAACGAACTGCTCGGTCAGATGGTAAGCCAAGGTCAGATATCGCCAGACGCAGCACAGCAGTTAGGTCAAGTACTTGGCGAAAAGATGGCTCCCGTAGCCAACAAGCTGAACGCTACAGGCCAAGGTATCGTCGATGCCTTCCGCACAGATACACGCAACATATTTGCCGGAAGCGTAATGCTCCGACAGCCCATCTATATGGGCGGTGCCATCATAGCAGCCAACAAACTGGCAGACATCGGCGAGAACATGGCAGCCAACGATCTGGACCTTCAAACCCAGACCACCCTCTTCAGCATCGACCAAGCCTACTGGATGGTCGTATCACTCAAGCAGAAAGAGAAACTCGCCATCAGCTACCGCGACCTGGTGAAGAAACTCAACGAAGATGTGCACAAGATGATCAAACAAGGAGTAGCCACCAGAGCCGACGGACTGAAGGTAGACGTAAAGGTGAACGAGGCAGAAATGCAGATTACCCAAGTAGAAGACGGACTGGCGCTCTCGAAGATGCTCCTCTGCCAGCTCTGCGGTATTCCGATGAATCAGGAAATAACCCTTGCCGATGAGGATAAGGACGCACTCAACCTCAGCATCGCAAGCACCCACGCCGAACAACAGGCAGCACTCAGCGACTCATCGCTGAGCAGTCGTCCAGAGCTTCGACTCTTGCAGAACGTGACCGATGCTTCCAAGCAAGCCACCAACTTAGTGAAAGCAGCCTTCCTGCCCCATGTGGCACTTACTGGCGGCTACATGATTTCCAATCCTAACGTATGGAACGGTTTCCAGAAGAACTTCACTGGCGTATGGAACGTGGGAGTGCTCGTACAGATACCCGTATGGAACTGGGGCGAAGGAGCCTATAAGGTAAGAGCAGCCAAAGCCACAGCCCACATAGCCCAAATGAATCTCGACGACACTCGTGAGAAGATACAGTTGCAGGTAACACAGAGTCTGTTCAAGGTAAAGGAAGCTGAGAAAAAACTCAACATGGCCCGCAAGAACATCTACAGCGCAGAGGAGAACCTGCGTTGTGCCAACTTAGGATTCAAGGAAGGCGTGATGGATGTGACCGATGTCATGGCAGCCCAGACAGCCTGGCAGCAGGCACAGAGTCAGAAGATAGACGCCGAGATCGATGTGAAACTCACCCAGGTGGGACTCAACAAGGCACTCGGTATCCTGAGATAAATCTTTTAGAGAGAACAGACATTACACATACATTTCAGTTATTACACATTATTATATATATACCTATGTCAAAGAAATCACAACATAACAACATTCTGCTGGCCGTCATCGGTTTTACAGCAGTAGTCATCCTCGTAGGCATCATCGGTTTCTTTACCCTTGAGCGCGATGAAGACACCATACAGGGCGAAGTGGAAGTTTCAGAATACCGAGTATCCTGCAAGTTGCCAGGCCGAGTCGTAGAACTTCGCGTCAAGGAAGGCGACTATGTGCATGTAGGCGACACCCTTGCCATCCTGGAAGTACCAGAGATGAAGTCGCAGGAGCAAATGCTGAAAGCCACCAATCAGGCCACCGAAGCTCTTAAAGACCTGACCGATGCCGGCGCCCGCAAGGAGCAGATTCAGGGAGCCTATCAGTTGTATCAGCAAGCCATGGCAGCTGCCGAAATAGCCAAGAAGACCTATGGTCGTATGCAGAACCTCTATGACGAGGGAGTCATCAGCGGCCAGAAGCGCGACGAGGCCTTTGCTGCCTATAAGGCCACAGAAGCCCAGGTAGAAGCAGCCAAAAGCCAGTATGACATGGCGCGCAACGGTGCCCGCGAACAAGAGAAGCGAGTGGCAGCCAGCAACACCGAAGCTTCAAAGAGCGCTGTCGATGTCGTGAAGAACCTGCTGAAGGAAACCGTACAGATAGCACAGGTGGAAGGCGAGGTAAGCAATGTCTACCCCAAGGTAGGAGAATTAGTAGGTCTCGGCTCTCCCATCATGAGCATCTCCATCATGAGCGACATGTGGGGAACCTTCAATGTGCGTGAAGACCACTTGGCAGGCCTCAACAAGGGCGACGAGTTCACCGCCTTTGTTCCAGCCTTTGGCAAAGACATCAAGATGAAGGTTTATTACCTGAAGGACCAGGGGTCTTTTGCCACCTGGAAAGCCACCAAGGACAATGGCGACTACGACCGCAAGACCTTCGAGGTGAAGGCACGCCCCATCTCCAAGTTGGAAGGACTGCGCCCAGGTATGTCTTTGATCATTAAAAAGTGAAGAGTGAAGAACGAAGAGTGAAGAATTCAATTGTTTTATCACATGAAATCCATGCTGTTCGTTAAGTTCAAAGTTCAACTTTTAAAGTTCTATGTTTAAAAGCTTATATCATATTGCCCTGCGCGAATGTGGCATCATGCGGAAAAATCCCATTTACCTCTTCTGCATGGTGATATTCCCCATTGTCGTCATTCTGTTTTTCACCAGTCTGATGACAGAAGGAGTACCTACCGACATGCCTGTAGGCGTAGTAGACCAGGACCAGTCTGCCACATCACGCCAGCTCATCCACAAGCTCGATGCCTTCCAGACCACCAAGGTCGTCTCTCACTACGAGAACATAGCCGAAGCCCGCAAGGCCATCCAGCGCAATGAGATTTATGCCTTCCTCCTGATTCCCAAGGGAACAGAGAGCGGGCTGATGACTTCCAACCAGCCCAAGATATCGTTCTATTACAGCAGTGTCTCACTTGCAGCAGGTTCCTTGCTATTCCGTGATTTAAAGACCATTTCTACTCTTGGAGGTGCAGCAGCAGGAATGGCAAAGCTTTCCGCACTGGGCAAGACGAATGACGAGATCATGACATTCCTGCAGCCCATAGCCATCGACTTGCACATGACGGGCAACCCTTACGCCAACTACAACTACTATCTGTCGAGCGTAATGGTGCCAGGAATCATCATGTTGTTCATCTTCCTGATTACACCTTATTCTATAGGTACCGAATTGAAGTTCAACAGGGCAAAAGACTGGATGCGAATGGCCCACAACAATCCCTATCTCGCCATCGCAGGCAAGATGCTTCCACAGACACTCATCTTCCTGAGCATCTTCCTCCTGTTCGAGTTCTACATCTACTATGTATTGCAGTTCCCCCATCCTGGTGGCGTTCTTCCCATCGTGCTGTTGGGCTTGCTGAGCGTGTTGGCTTGCCAGTGTTTTGGCATCTTCTTCTTTGGTCTGACACCTTCACTCCGCATGTCGATGAGTATGTGTTCGCTGTGGGGTGTAGTGAGTTTCTCCATCTGCGGCGCCACCTATCCGCTTTTCTCTATGGACTCACCCATACAGGCCATCGGGCAGCTCTTCCCTATGCGTCACTACTACATGATTTACCAGATGAACGTCTTCAATGGATTCCCTATGAGCGATGCCGCTCTGCACTGGTGCGCCATGGTGCTCTTCTGTGCCCTTCCCATCCTCACCATATGGAACATCAAGAAAGCCATGTTGGTTTACAAGTACTTGCCATAGGAAAGTGAAGAGTGAAGAACGAAGAGTGAAGAGTGAAGAGTGAAGAATTCAACGGCTTTACTAATCATAAAGTTCAATGTTAAAAGTCCAATATTCTATGTTAAAAAGTAGTTTATTATATAAGATCCTACGAGGCGTGCAGGACATGTGCTACATCTGGAAGACCGAAATGCGCAACGTGTTTCGCGATGAGGGCGTGCTCATCTTCTGCATCCTCGTGCCATTAGGCTATCCGCTGCTCTACTCATGGATTTACAACAACGAGGTAGTGCGCGAAGTAGACACAGCAATTGTCGACCTGAGTCACAGCCATACCTCACGAGAGTTTATCCGCGAATATGATGCTACGCCCGATGCCAAGGCCACCTACTATTGCAACAGTCTTGACGAGGCGAAGCAACTGGTACAGAAACAAGCCGTTCACGGCATTCTCTATATCCCGTCCGATTTCGACACCCGTCTCAACCGTGGCGAACAGGCCCACGTAAGTGTATATACCGACATGAGTCTGATGCTTACCTACAAGGCCATCTACCAGTCAGCTCTTGCTGTAGCGAGCCACATCAATTCGGGCATTCAGATTACGCAGGCAGGCGGCTTTACGGACCGAGACGATGAGATAACCACCGAACCACTTGCTTTTGATGAAGTTCCTATATTCAACACCACCATGGGATATGGCAATGCCATCTTGCCTGCGGTATTGGTTCTTATCCTGCAGCAAACCATGCTGTTGGGCATCGGAATGGCAGCAGGAACATCCAGAGAACTGAACCGAAACCGCGAGCTAATCCCCGTGAGCAAGCATTACGGCGGCATCTACCGCATTGTATTCGGCAAGGCGTTGGTTTATTTTATGGTTTATGCCGTAATGGGAATGTACCTGGCATTGGTGGTGCCCAAGCTGTTCGGTTTCGTCAGTATGGTGACATGGACCACCATTCTCGGTTTCCTCTTGCCCTACATCTTGTCGTGCATCTTCTTCGGTCTGATGCTTTCGTGCTTGGTAAGATACCGCGAGAATGTGATGCTCTTAGTTGTATTCACCTCAGTACCTTTGCTCTTTATGACCGGCGTTTCATGGCCCTTGAGCAACATGCCCTCCTTCTGGCAAGGCATCTCCTGGGTATTCCCATCCACATTCGGCATCAGGGGATTTCTCAGAATCAGCAGCATGGGCGCATCGCTTGCAGATATTCTCCCCGAGTTCCGTGCTCTTTGGATACAGACGGCCGTCTATTTCTTTGCCACCTACTTGGTATTCCGCCAGCAGTTGCGCTCAGCCAGACTCAAGGCCCATCTTTCTGCAGAAGTGGCAGAAGAAGATGAAGAAGAAACAGAACAAAAATAAAAAAGTTAGGAATGTTTGTCTACATTCCTAACTTTTTATTATAGATATATTTCCTTTTTATCAAGAATTGAAGAATTAGAGAATCTTCATTCTTGCTCCTCAGAAGTAATTGGAAGGACAAGAATCCACATCGCTTTGCGATGCTTCTCTTTCTCTCTCATTCAAGAGTTGAATAAGAAAAGTACAACTTCTATCATTCTCCAATTCTTGAACGTTGACATGTCCAGAAGTTGATTGTTTCTTCTTATTTTGTTCCTACTATCTTGGTAGGAGCCTGTTCCTTGTTTCGGCGGTTTACTACCGTCACCACACTCTGTGCCAAACTTAGGAAAGCCTGTCCCGTAATGGTGTCCACCTTGGTGGCAGCAGGAGCTCCGTCATCACCGCCCTCGCAGATGCCCTGCACGATAGGAATCTGTGCGAGCAAAGGCACATTCATCTCCTTTGCAAGATTCTTGCAGCCTTCCTTGCCGAAGATGTAGTACTTGTTCTCGGGCAGTTCGGCAGGAGTGAAGTAAGCCATGTTCTCTACCAGTCCCAAGATAGGCACATTCACCTTGTCGTTCTGATACATGTCTATTCCCTTTCGTGCATCAGCCAAAGCCACTTGCTGCGGTGTGCTCACAATAATGGCTCCCGTGATGGCAAGTGTCTGAAGCAGGGTGAGGTGAATATCGCTGGTTCCTGGAGGAGTGTCGAGGATAAAGTAATCCAGATCGTCCCAGTCGGCATCAGCTATCAACTGCTTCAATGCCGAACAAGCCATACCTCCACGCCAGAGAGTAGCAGTGGTAGGGCTTACGAAGAAACCGATACTGAGCAGTTTGACACCATACTTCTCGATAGGTTCGATGAGGTCGCGTCCCTCCTTGTGTACCGAGTAAGGGCGAGCATCTTCCACACCGAACATCTTGGGCATGGAAGGACCGAAGATATCGGTATCGAGCAGACCCACCTTATAGCCCAACTTCGCCAGGGCGATGGCGAGATTGGCGGAGACAGTGCTCTTACCCACACCGCCCTTGCCCGAGCTTACGGCGATGATGTTCTTTACCTGTGGCAGCATCTTGCCCACCTCAGGACGTGGAGCCGACTTGAACTCGGTGACGATCTCCACCTCTACGTCCTTCGATATATGATAATGTATGGCAGCCTCGGCAGCCTTTACCGTACTCTTCAGGAAGGGATCGGTATCACGAGGAAACTCCAATATCACCTTCACCTTCATTCCGTCGATGGCAGGCTGATCTGCCACCATTCCGCTTTCCACCAAGTTCTTCTTGGTGCCAGGATACACCACTGTTGCCAGGGCGTCCATAATCAACTTAGGATATAATGTCATTTCTTTCTCTGTATTTTTGCTGCAAAATTACGCATTAAATCACGAATAAGCAAATAAAAACTAAATTATTGCAGTTAATGACCAGAGAATGACGGATATTTCCCAGTTTTGTGTAACTTTGCAAGAATGAAACGCAAAATACAAACCATAACAACCCTCATCATAGCCGCCATTACCCTGTGCGGCACAACCCTCAAGACTCAGGCAGCCGAGGCTGCCCGACAAGTATTCTGGACCGATGGCAACTCACAGGTCAGTTATTCTGTCAATGCCAAGACTTCCGACGTGGTGAAGATTGCCCTGCAGCTCTTCGCCCACGACATGCAGACCGTTACAGGCAGGACTGCCAAGGAGAAAGCCAATGCACCCCTGCAGATATTCCAGATGGACCAGCTCAGCAACAAGGAGTTCGCCATACTCGAGAAGTACAATCTCCCCATCCATCACTTCATCACCAAGAAGGAATCCTTCTATATAGCCACCCGCAACGGCAAGCTCGTTGTGGTGGGAAGCGATGCCCGCGGCACCGCCTACGGCATATTGGAGCTCTCGCGCATGGCAGGCGTATCGCCATGGACCGACTGGAATGACTCCAAGCCCCATAAGCAGAGCACCATAGGCACACAGCAGGGATACGAGAGTCTGCAGATACCTGACACCGAGTATCGTGGACTTGCCCTCAACTCCTCACGATGGATGAGCAGCCGGAACTTCAGCAGCATCGCCCGCCTGATGTTGCGACTGCGTGCCAACACCCTGTGGCAGGAGAGCTCCCATCACGAAGTACTCTACGACAAGGCTGTCGCCGACAGTTTCGACATCATCATAGGCTCAGGTCATAAGGTGCTGCAGGCACAGGGCAAGAAGCACAAGAAGCACAAGCACACCGTCAGCGACATCAAAATACTGTGGAGCAATCCCCAGCTGTGGCTGAGAAGCAGCGCCCCCGGCGTCATCGTGCAGGAAATGAGCACGAAACACGAAGCCTGCATCGCCAATGTGTACGACCCCAAGAGTGCAGCCTATCAGCTGCAGCTCGTCATGGACATGGCATGGAACCGCAAGAGTGTTTCCGCCTCCACCCTCACCAAGCATCTCCAGTCATGGCTCTCCTCTCAACTGGACAGCAACCTGGGCCGTCATCTCCTGCCCATCATGAAGGAATACTACAGGCTCACCTCCATCCGCCAGCCCGAATACATGATTATGCCTTTCGGCAACATGGAGTTCCACTCCGGCGAGTTTGGCAACGAGCTGGAACGTTACCTCTATGCCTACGACCAGCTCAAGGCAAAGGTGGCAGGCATAGAGCGCTCTGTGCCCAATGAGTTGAGCGACACCTATTTCCAGTTGGTGAAATACCCCGTCTTCTCGGCAGCCCTCATCGCCGAAAAGGAGTTGGAGGCACAGGAGGCACGCCACATTGCCCGCCCGGGACTGTTCGACAAGGACGATGAAGCCAAGGCGGCAGCAGCCCTCAGCCTGAATGCCTATCAGCAGCTCAAGGCTCTGGTACAGCACTACTGCAGCATAGGGAAAGGAAAATGGCGCAACATCATCGACCCCAACGACGGAGCCTTACAGATGCCACAGTTGCCGGGCCGTCTGAGCAACGAGGAAATAAGTCAATACAAGCAGGAAGCCTTTGACCGCGAGACCGACTTGCGCCCTCTGCGCGCCATGAGCAACGACATCATTGCCAAGAATGCATACGAATGGAACAGCACGTCGGGCAAACAGCCCGTCACGCTCCTTCCTCTGTCAGGCCATAGCAACCAGTGTGTCCTGTTGCCCAAGGAGTCGACACTCCACTACACCTTCAGCATTCTGAAGGGAGGCGACGCCCGCTTCACCCTTGCTTCTCTGCCCGACTATTCGGGCAACAAAGGCAACCAACAGGTAAGCATCCGCATCGACCAGGGCGAACCTGTCATTATCTCGCTGCACGATGACTACAACTCTTCTTTATGGAAGAGCGACATCTGGCGCGGACAGACCTTGAAGAGCATCTTTATCACTCTCGACAAGGGCGACCATACCATAGACATCACCTCCCTCGACGACTCCGTAATCCTCGACCAATGGGTTCTCGACTTCGATGTCGACCGTGAGTATTATGCCATACCGACAGTCAACAAGATGTAAGTGCTGGCTCACGTTGCAACGAAACGTTAAATTCCGACAGAAAAGTCAAGATATATTGTAGAAATCTTGCAGTTATACTATAAAAATTGTATCTTTGCCTTAGGAAAATCTCCGTTCCGTATCACGGAATGTACGTTCCGAACTTCGGAATGGCCGTTCCGTATCACGGAATGGCGGTTCCGTATCACGGAACGGAGATTTTTATAGTGATTTGAGAACAAATTCATAGAGAACTAAAAACTTTTTTTATACTATGGCTATTTATAAATTGCAAGAGATGCCTGATGTGCAGAACAAAGGCAAGAAGAGAGTCTATCCCAAGCTGGTTGTCAACCGACAGATGAACACCAAGGAGTTCATCGAAAAGATGCACTTCCGCAACCGTTCCATTCCGCCAAGCCTCACCATGGCTGTGCTGACCGACATCGCAGACTACTTGGGCGAGATGCTATCCATGGGCTACACAGTAAAGTTGGATGACCTCGGCACTTTCTCACTGTCATTAGACTTCGACGACGAGAAGACAAAGGAGCTGACGAGCGAAGACGACAAGATGCTCTATCGCAAGGTGACGGTGAAGGACGTGAACTTCAAGTCTGACTCCAAACTGGTGAAATTCGTCAACCGAAAAATAGACTTAGAGCGAGAGCCAGGAGGTGTGACCCGTCTCTACAAGAAGAAATACACCCTCGAAGAGCGTATCCAGCGAGGCAAGGATTGGCTCAAAGAACATGTTTTCTTCACCCTGCAGGATTACGCCGAACTCAACAACCTAAGCCGCACCACAGCCTCGCTGGAACTTAAGAAATTGACCACAGGTCCCGATGCTCCCTTTGATTACACCGGCAGAGGAAGCCACAAGATTTGGACAAAGAAAGAATAAAGCAAGGGAGTGCCATCAGTTCACATCCGGCACAAAAAAAATGCCCTGTACGGTTGAAGAAATGTGGAAAACTTGAGAAAAACAGGAAATTCATTGCTTTTCTATTTTGGTAATTTCAAAAAAGTTCTTAACTTTGCAGCACAAGAAAAAAAGATAGTTCATTCAACTAAAAAATAATAAGCCTCTCAGGCGCGTCGAAAGGCAGCATACTTGAGGGGCGTTACTTATTTTAGGCAGCCACGAAATCTATACAGGTACGTTGCTGCCTTATTTCATTTTACCTATTACTGCTTTCATACGACCATTGCTATTGCCATCCTTCTGGCCTTTGCAGAGCATCAAGCCAAGCCTCTTTCTGCGTTGAATTCTTGATGATGCAGGAAGCACAGCACCACTATTCTTACTAATTTTAGAAAAAACAGCCATCTTTTTTCGAAAAAATTAGGAAGAACAGAATATTTTTCATAAATTTGCAACGATAAGGGACTCGGGCGCCATGAGTTCATCAAGGAGCCAAGTCCAAGTATAAACCAAAACCAGATTAAGAAACAGACATCAAGAATTACGACGCAACATCGGGTTTGCTACCCTATCCCACGCATCTTGCAAAGTACATGTCAGAACACATTTCATGCACCTTTAGCACTCTGGGATACAGATAACAAGAATTCTAACCGAAGCGTCACCGTTCTATAGGGAAATTTTAGATATTAAGATATTGAGCTTTTAGCTCTTGTTCTCCCATCTCGAATACCGCCAATTTTCGTACACCGAGAACAAGCAGATAGAAGGTTCATGCCTCTTTGGCGTGAGCCGTTCTGTGCTTGTTGGTGTGCAAGGTCACTTGGCGGTAACCTGAGATAGAACAAGCCACGAACGGTTGCACGCCTTTTTTATTATTCGTAGGAAATGAAACAATTATTTTACTTAAAAGCATGTGCCTGGCATAGGACGCTTATGCTCGTCTGTCTTCTTGGGCTGTGGCAAGGAATGGGTTGGGCGGATAATGACTATACTTCCACTATCGGAAATTCTGCGAAAGATGTTCGTACCTTCACACCCGAAGAATTTGACTATATAATAGAAAGCGAATACACAGACTATGCGATTGGAATCATCACCGATGGCAAACGATGGGCTTACCACTCTTCCGTACACCCTATGTATACCTTGGAAGCCACGAACTATACAGTCTATTGTCCCGAAGCGTACTATGACGTTACAGGAAATGGGAAAATGGATTTTTTCGGCTATTATATAGACAAAGAAATAAAAGCAAATTGTAATATGTATCCTCTCGTCGTTACATCTATTGACGGTGACCTCATCAGAAAGGAAGGAACTGGCAGTTATGTTTCTTGGGCAACAGACCACGGTAAACTGGAGTATTACAAAAAAGACGACTATGCCCAATATGGAACATTGAATTATGGCTTCAATGGTTTTAAGATGGGCATGTATGACAAAGACGGAATGCCGCTTCTGATAAACAGAGACTTGCAATATAATTTCCCTACCTCTATCTATAGTTATAAGCAAAACAAGATAGTTTTAAAAGCTGAAAATTTTTATTATCCTAAAACTACCTTTGCTGATATTAATGGAGACGGGCGCAAAGAAATCATCTCGTTTGTACCATCCAAATATAATAGTTCAAATACCCAACTTACAGAAGAAGATGGCACCATCGACATTTATCGTATGGCAGCGGACGGAACTTTTGTAGCAGACAAGATATATGTCACCTCAGACACAACAGTCGTCAAATCTATGATGCTGGATGACTATACTCCTAACTCTGGAACAATAGACAAGCCAGGTAGTGGCACACAAACAGCTACTGGCATTGGTTATCCTGGACAAGGTATGTTTGTTGAAGCCAAACCTGCTCCAGACTGGAATGACTGGCAAGAGTATGACAACATTACTTCGGAAACATCTCAAGCCAAGCAAGTAATAACCAATAACGGGAAAGCCACACGCGCCATGGCTGCACAAACAGGTTATGTTTCTGCCGCAGATATCAATGGCGATGGTATGACTGATCTGTATGACGGCACCAACATCTATTATAATTTAGGTGGAAACAAGTTCTTTAAGAGTCCTCACAAAGGAACAGTATATTCTGCCGACCTGACAGGTAATGGTCTTCTCGACTTCATCGACTTCGGCAACGAGCAAGTGGACCTCTACCTCAGCATGGCAGAGAACAGCGACATGCAGGTAAAGACATTGCTTAAGAATACCGCCATCAGCAACACCTTCTTTGGCGACTTCGACAAAGACGGAGATGTAGACATTCTCTTTGTTATCCCTGGCAGCGACTATACCATTTTCCAATTCTATCGCAACGACGGAAATGGTGTGTTCAAGCCAAAGGACACCAACCTTGACGGCACTTATACATGCCAAGCCTGCAATGACTACGATGGCGATGGACTGTATGAGATTCTTGCTGTAAAAAAAGGAGCCTATAAATATGTACTCCTCAAACTGAACAATAAATGGAGCGTTGCAGAAACGGAGCTTCCTTCCGGTTTAAATTTAAGAACGATTGGTGATGTCAACAATGATGGAACCATGGAAATGGTATACAATAACAGTAAAAAAAGTTATACCATATACGATGCCGTACCAAACTGCAAGGTCAACACTCGTCCTGAGAAGATGGAGAAGCCTTCAGCCGTAGCCTACGCAGACGCAGGCAAGCTCAAGATTTCATGGACTCGTGGCAAGGACGCAGAGACATCAGCTTGCGATTTGACTTACGAGCTACGCATTGGTAGCGAGAGCGGTAAGGGAGACATTTACTTAGGCAAGTCGAATGCCGACGGCACTCGTCGTGTCTTGGAAGACGGCAACATGGGGCGTGCCCTTAAATACATGTTTGACACCAACAACCTTTCAGAAGGCAAATATTATATTGCTATCCAAGCCATAGATGCAAGTGGACTCGGTGGACCTTGGAGCGATGAATTCGTCTATGACCACAAGACTGCTCTTCCTGTCATCAACAAGTTGTCTGATGGTTATTGCACATCCGACACCATCACTATGACCGTGCAGAATCCTAACATCAACGCCACTTACGAGTGGAACATCAGCAATGGAACTATTATCTCACAAAATGATAATGGAAGCATTGTAGATGTCTTGTTCGACAGAGGTGGAGAGCAGAATGTTACGGTAAATATGACTTTGGGAAATCTGATGTATAAGTCAGAGACCAAGACAATCACTTTAGTTCCAAGTAAATACGCAAAAATTCCAGCGGCAAATGACAAGACTTTGTATAGCAAATATACAACATTCCTGGACCTCAACCAAGACGGAAACATTGAAGTATTGGGATATGTCGATGATAGCAAAACAAACGAAAGTGGATGGTTTGAGAATAAGGAAGGCTTATATAGCAAAATCAGAAAGACTTGGAACAGCGACTTAGGAGGTAGTTCTGACGAATTCTTTATCACTGACTTTAACCATGATGGATATCCAGACTTCTATTATCCACACAGCAAGGGAAATATTTTTACCAATAGTGGCGAGGAAGACAACTCGTTCGAGTATGATACAGAGACCTTCGATTTTGGCTTTGACTCCTATTATAACCCTTCAATTACGAATATAGATTTTAATAATGACGGCAAATTGAACTTTTTGGTTAATAGTCTCTCTTTGTATACGAATAATGGAGACGAACGCAAGTTCTCCGATTTTGCTAATATTTGGGGCAGATACTCATACGACGGTCTTTTCGATTTCAACCGTGACGGTGGCTTGGATATTTGGAAAAACGAAACAAATAGTTCCACCCAAAAAGCGCAGACCCAAGTGTATTTCAAAGTTGCAGGAGAAAACAACCAGTTCGATTCTGCCGGAACTGTTTTCTATGAAAACGAGAGAAGGTATAATATGGAAGGCTTCGCCGACTTCAATAACGATGGTTATGTAGATGGTTACTTCTTAGACCATCCCGAAGGACAAGACTATTACAACATGGTTATTGTCAAGGGTAAACCAATGAGCGAGTGGCCTTGCAAGGAAACAGTTGTTATCCCATTGAAAGAGTGTACATTCTATGCTGGAGGGAGCAAGCCAAGCTTCAAATTCGTCGATTTCTCTAACAATGGATACCTTGACATCATAGTCAATAATAGTTTCGTATTGCTAATGGATAAAGATTTCTCATTCCAAAAGACTCAATACGAAACAAATCCCGATTATAGATCTTATGATGGTCTAAAATCCATCGACGAATACCACTGGCAGCCTCTTACCCCAGGCGCTTATCCTAACGGTTACAAGTCGAGCATCAAGAACGAGGCACCTTCTGTTCCTGCTCATGTGACTGCTACTTCTGTGCCAGAGGGCTTGTTGCTGAAATGGGACGATGCCACAGACGACCATACTCCATGGATGCAGATGCGCTATAACGTGAGCCTGAAGATAAAAGGCAAGACAGGCGAGAATGCTTTTGTGCTCTCTCCGATGAACGGACTGAGCGACGAGGCAGCTATTTGCTCGGGCGTTTACTATCGCAAGGCAACACAGTTCATCGTGCCAAAGACAGCCTTGGTGAACGGAACGACCTACGAGTTGCAGGTACAAGCCATTGACCTCATGGGTGAGCACTCAGCTATGACCAAGCCTGTGGAGGTGACCTACAATGCTGAGAAGATGATCATGATAGACGAAAATGAGCATTATACAGGATTGGCTTATTATGGCAAGTGCACCAACGTATCAGGCAATGACTTCACTATCGACCCAGGAGAAGGCGGTACCGTCTTACAACACCGCGACGGAGGCATCTTCTGCCTCAAGTGGAACACTGCAGGCGTGAAGACTATCACCTTCAAGGATGGCAACGACGTGATAACCAAGATGGTGAACGTCAAGCTTTTACCCGATTTGACTATCAACTTGCCAGAGCGAGTGATGCTCAACACTCCATTGACTGTCAGGGTGCCAGAGTGCTTCCAGACAGGAAAATATGATGACTTCGGTTTCAAGGAGAGCGAGGCTTACAAGGCCACCTTCGAGAAGGGCGACACCATCGCCACCATCGTATTCAAGGAGGTGGGCAAACAATCCCTACAGCCATACGTCAAGATAGAAAAGGACCTCAATCTTTCAGAACTGTTCAAGACTATGGTTATAGACGAGACCATGCCTGCAGCCGAGATCAAGAGCGTGGAGTCGAACGGCAAGTACTATCAGGTAAACTGGAGCACCGACGTGCCAAGCATGGTAAGCAAGGTGGAAGTGAGCCGAGAGACCAATCGCCTGAACCAGTTTGAGGTGCTCGACATCGTGCCTGTAGGAAATGCCACCTATGTAGACCTGACCAGCGACAACCGAGTTCAGCCTCAGCGTTATCGCATACGCCTCATCGCAGAGAACGAGATGCAGCACAGCGACTACTCTGCTGCTCACAACCCGCTGCATGTCATGATCAACAAGACTGCCGACAAGAAGGGCAACAACCTGATGTGGAATGCCTACGAGGGTTTGGAGGTGACGAGCTACATCATCATGAGAGGTTCGTCGGAGAAAAACCTGAAGGCCATTGCCACCATTTCGGGCAGCCAGCAGAACTATACCGACTATGATGCACCGGCAGGCGTTTCCTACTATGCCGTGAAGTTCGAGACCAACACCTCGGCAGGAGCCAAGGGTATGGGCAGAGTGGCGACATCAGAAGATGTTTCCTCAAATGTCATCTCGTCAGAGGAAGCCATGCCTACCACACAGGCTACCACCCTCTATGCAGGAACCGTGGAAAGCATTGCCAAACTGAGCAACAGCCAACAACAGCTCCACATGGTAGCTACGATTCTGCCTACCTTCGTCACATTCAACAAGGTAAGCTGGAGTATCGTCAGCGGAGGCGAATATGCTTCCATCAGCCAGAGCGGATTGCTGACAGCCAAGGGAGGCAAGGGTGATGTAGTGGTAAGAGTCGTAACACTGGATGGCTCCAACCTGAGCAGCGAGATCACCATACCTTGCGATGTGAATATCCTGGCAAGCGACATCGACGTGCGTGCATCGAAGAAGACAGTTGCCGTAGGCGACTATCTGCTGCTGAATGCTGTACTCACTCCGAAGAACACCACCATGAGCGAAGTGACCTGGAAGAGTGAGAATACCGACGTGGCAACCATAGACGAGAATGGCATTCTGAAAGCCATCAGCACCGGTATTGCTAAGATTACGGCTACGACAAAGGACGGAAGCAACCTGAGTGCCTTCATCAACATCACCGTAACAGAGGCATCAGGAATCCATGGTGTCACCATGGAGGATGAGAATGAGAACATTGAGTTCTACGACCTTGAAGGAAGAAAGATACAAATCCCACAGAAGGGACGCGTCTACATCACCAACAAGGGACAGAAGATAGCATTCTGACAATACACCGAGTGGTGACAAGCTACTCCTACAAACAGCAAATGACCATGACTGGAGAGCAATCTCGGTCATGGTCATTTCGTTTATAAGGGACTCAAGTTGAGTATGCACGGAAGTTCTAAGGGAAAGGCTACTTGCCTGTTTCCTTGGGTGTGCGCTTGTCACGACGATAGCTGCGATAGTCGTCGAGAGGAATCTCCTTGTCGGGCTCCACCAGCTCGCCATGACGTGGCAACTCAAACTTCATGTACTTGATGTTGAGACCGCGCTCTATCCACATACTCTCATAGTAAGTCTGGATGGAGAGAATCTTGCGTGTCACGTCGTCGATGCCCTCATGATGATAGAGGTCTTCGGTACGGAAGAGCACAGGCAGATGATTCTCCTGCACCATATAGGTGGTATAGGTGAAGAGGAAATTGGAATCGGTCTTGAGATGGATGATGCCGCCATCCACGAGGAAGTGGCGATAACGGTTCATGAAATAGGTGGAGGTAAGTCGCTTGCGGGGATTCTTCATCTGTGGATCGCTGAAGGTAAGCCATATCTCCTGCACCTCGTCCTGTACGAAGAAGCGGTCAATGATCTCGATGTTGGTACGCAGGAAAGCCACGTTCTTCTGTCCTTCCTCAATGGCTTTCTTGGCTCCTGTCCACATACGGGCGCCCTTGATGTCTACTCCGATGAAATTCATCTCGGGATAGAGTTTGGCGAGTTCTACGGTATATTCGCCCTTGCCACATCCCAACTCAAGAACGATGGGGTTGTCGTTGTGGAAATACATCTCACGCCACTTCCCCTTCATCTCGAAAGGCACGTCGTCTACCACACTATAAGGGTACTGGAAGACATTCTCGAATGCCTCCATGTCTGCAAACTTTGCTAATTTTCCTTTGCTCATGTATCTGTCTTTGTTGTTTTTGCGTGCAAAGTTACAGATTTTTTATGAAAAAAGGGCACTCTTGCCAGACTTATCTGACAGGAGTGCCCTTAACTTTTGCAAATAAGGAATGTTATTCGATAACAACTGTGGTCCAGCCATGCTTGTCCTCAATGGTGCCATACTGAATACCACGGAGGGTGTCGTACAGGTGCTTGGAGATAGGACCAGGTTTATCGCCAAAGTTATAGCGCTTGCCAGTATCGAGGTCGTCGATATAGCTGATAGGACTGATTACCGCAGCAGTTCCGCAGGCACCAGCCTCCTCGAATGTATCGAGCTCGTCCTCAGGAATCTGTCTGCGCTCCACCTTCATACCGAGGTCTTCAGCCAACTGCATCAAGCTCTTGTTGGTGATAGATGGGAGGATAGATGTACTCTTAGGTGTCACGTAGGTATTGTTCTTGATACCAAAGAAGTTGGCAGCACCACACTCGTCCATGTACTTCTTCTCCTTGGCATCGAGATAGAACTCGCATGCATAGCCCTTCTCGTGAGCAATATTGTTGGCTCTGAGCGAAGCAGCATAGTTGCCACCCACCTTATATATACCTGTTCCGAGAGGAGCAGAGCGGTCGAAATCACGAATGATGACGTAAGGGTTAGTAGAGAAACCACCCTTGAAGTAAGGACCTACAGGAGTGACGAAAATGAGGAAGCAATACTCTGTGGCAGGATGAACACCCACCTGTGCGCTGGTACCGATGAGGAGCGGACGGATATAGAGTGTAGCACCACTCTCATAGGTAGGAATCCACTCCTGGTTGAGTCGAACCACCTTCTTTACCATTTCCTCAAACATCTCTGTAGGTACTTCAGGCATCATAATGCCACGGCATGTACTCTGCAAGCGAGCAGCATTCTCATCCATACGGAACACGCGCACCTTGCCGTCAGGACAGCGATATGCCTTCAGGCCTTCGAATGCTTCCTGGCCATAGTGAAGGCAGGTAGCAGCCATGTGCAGTTTGAGATACTCATCAGAGCAAACTTCTATTTCGCCCCATTTTCCGTTGCGATAGTAGCAGCGAACATTGTAATCGGTCTGGCGATAGCCAAACGACAGATTAGACCAATCCAAGTCTTTCATAACATTTACTTTTTTAATGTTCTACTTATATTTAGCTGCAAAAGTACAAAATAATCCGTTAATCTGCAACTTTTTTGTTGAATATTTAGTAAAATAGTCAGCTTATGCCCCTTTCTCGTGTACAGAAGTTAAAGAAGCCCTGTCACTTCCCCCTATTCTTCACTCAGCAGCTTTTTGATTTCCTCGTCGGTCTTGGTGAGTTTGTCCTTGCAGAGTTTCACCAAAACCTTGGCACGCTTCAGTTGTTCGGACAGCTGGTCGATGTCCAACTCATCGCGCTCCATCTTGTCCACGATCTCCTCCAGTTCGCAGACAGCTTTTTCGTATTTCATTTCTTGGTTTTCCATTGTTTGTATATTTTAATGTTACTATTCCACTTTCGACTTGACGGTGCCTTCGGCGAATCTCGTAACGATAACGTCACCAGATGACAGCAGCGAAGCCGAGCGAACACTCCTGCCGTCCTTCAGCGTGATACTGTATCCGCGCTTCAAGAGCAGCTCCGGGTCCTGCGACCTGATGCGCTGTTCCAGCATCTGCAGGCGATGGCTCTCACTCATCATCTTCCTTTCGAGGACAGGCTGCACATTCTGCGAGATGATCTCCAACTTGCGTTGCGCATCAGCCACCTTAGACAGCACTTGCTGCGAAAGACGGTTCATCAGGCGGTCGATATATGCACCCTGGCGGGTCTTCACCAAAGAGAACTGCACAGGAATACTTTTGTTCAGACGGTCAAGCCGCATCTTCTCCACTTGCAAGCGGTGCTTCACGTTTTGCACAATCGTTTCCTGCGCCTCCATCACCCTGACATACACATCCGTGAGGTGCTGAACCAGAAAGGCGGCAGCAGCCGTCGGAGTCTTCACCTTCTGGAAGGAAATCATGTCGAGCACACTCTCGTCTCGCTCATGTCCTATACCTGTGATTATCGGCAAGGGGAAATTAGCCACATTCTCTGCCAATGCCAGGGTGTCGAAGCCAGAGAGATCGCTGGTGGCACCACCGCCACGGATGATGACCACACAATCCCAATCCTCATATTCGGCATCAATACGGTTGAGGGCAGCGATGACACTTTGCTCTACGCCCTCGCCCTGCATAGTGGCTGCAAAAAGGCCCGTCTTGAACTGCAAGCCATAATCGTTGCCGGCAAGTTGATTGCAGAAATCGCCATAACCGGCAGCCGTGGCACTCGACACTACCGCAATGCGCTGGCAGAACATCGGGAGAGCCAGTTCCTTCTGCAAATCGAAGACACCTTCTTCTTTCAGCGTCCGGATGATTTCCTGTCGCTTGCGGGCCATATCGCCCATCGTATAGTTGGGGTCTATGTCGTCGACAATCCATGAGAAGCCATAGTTCTCGTGGAACTGGGCATGCACCTTGAGAAGTACCTTCATTCCGGCATGAAGTCTTTGTCCGGTAACCTGCTCAAACTGCGGGCGTATGCTTATCCAGCGGTTACGCCAGCAGGCTGCATGAGCCTTGGCTATGGGCGTATTGGAGCGCTCTTCCTTCTCTATCAGTTCCATGTAGCAATGGCCTCCATACCCCTCGCGCACCTCCGACAGCTCCGCCTCTACCCAATAACTGTCGGGCAGAGTAACCGAAAGTGCATCGCGAACCATCGAGTTCAATTCATAGAGAGATAATCTTTGCTTCATACTCTTATATTTTTGGTACTGGATTTTTAGGCACGGGATTTTGTTTGGCACTGAATTATTTTTTTTGGCACGGATTACACGGATTACACGGATTTTTTTTCAGAGAACAAGGGCGCGAGCCTCCGTGTAATCCGTGTAATCCGTGCCTTATTATTTTTTCTCCGTGCCTACTTATTTTCTCCGTGCCTAACTATTTTACTTTATCGCCTTTCCCGTCTGATATGCCTTCCAGAAGTCGGGCACGCCATATCCATAGATATTATCGGGATGCTGCTGATTATTGCCAGCCAACCTGACGAGCTTGATGATCTGTCGGGCAGACTTTTGCGGGAAAGCCTGCCACAGGCAAGCCACCATGCCAGCCACCAGGGGCGAGGAGAAAGACGTGCCATTGTCGTTGATAATGCTTCCACGTCCTGTAATGACAGAAGTAGGACTTCCCATCGCCATCACGTCGGGCTTGATGCGTCCGTCGGCAGTAGGACCTACAGCACTGAAGGGAGCATTGACACCTTGCGGATTGACACTTCCCACAGTGATAATGTCCTTGGCATCGGCAGGAAAGTTGATGCGTTTCCAGGTTCCCATACCGTCATTGCCAGCCGAATTGACACAGACAATACCTTTATCAGCCAACATGGATGCAGTACGCGAGATGAGCGCCGTCTGTCCATCCTGCTCGGCATAACGATGACTCGTAGAGGCATCATCGAAATCATGATACCCCAAAGAAGAATTGATGACGTCCACACCCACACTGTCGGCATATTCGGCAGCCTCGGCCCAGTAGTCTTCCTCGGCAAGACTCTCCGTACGCTCGTCCTCACAGCGCACCAAGAGATAGGAGGCCTCGGGAGCCACACCTATATAATAATTAGGCACATTGGCAGCCATGACGGAAAGCACCATCGTGCCGTGCTCCATCTCCGAGAAGATATTATCCGAGGGAGGAACCACAAAATCCTTCAGTCCTGCCAACCGGATGCCATGAAAAGCCGGAATCTTGTCGACATTCATAAAGCCCCCATCGAAGACAGCTATCATCATGCCCTTGCCACGAAACCCACTGTCGTGCAGTCGCTTGCCACCCAGAGAAGAGATCTGCGCATCGGCCGAACCATAAGTCTCGCCATTGCTCTCCCAGACACTCAGCTCCTTACGGAAGGAGGTACGTTTGCGCTGGCTCACCGAGTCGGGCGAGGCAAAGACCTTTACCTTGCGCGTGATAAAGGGCAGTTCCTGCAGTCGCCTAAGCTGTTTCTCCTTATGAACACGCACCAGCAAGGTGTTGTTCCACTTGCTCTTCCCCACTATCTCAACCCCGGCCTGGCGCACAGCCTCCACATAGGCAGGAGCCACAGGCAGGTCGGTAAGGTCGACAGCCAGCTTCTGTCGCTTGCGTCTTTCGATCGAGCGTGAAGAGAGAAACTCCTCAGGTCTGTCGATCGAGAAGGGGTTATGTTCGAGGTCTTTGTCCTGCAGATAGATGCGGTACATCAGGCACTTGCCACCCGGGAAAGACACCAGGTTGGTGTCAGCCACGCGGGCAGGAGCCAGAATGCTGCATGCCACCAGCAGGAATATAAGTACAGCTTGTTTCATTTGCTCCGAAAAAGGTTTTAGTCACAAGATGCAAAAGTAAGTTTTTCTTGCGACATAGCCAAACGAAAAGCCATATTTTTGTCCATTTGTCACCATCGAGGCAACTTTTTCGGACAGAACGGACAAGGTATCAATATTTTTTTGTAATTTTGCAACATGGAAAATAAGCAAGCGACATTAGAATTAGGCACCAAGCCTGTGGGTAAATTGCTTATACAATATGCCCTTCCCGCCATGGTAGCGATGACAGCAGCCTCGCTCTACAACATCGTAGACCGCGTGTTTATCGGCCAAGGAGTAGGAGCCATGGCCATCTCCGGTCTTGCCATCACCTTCCCCTTTATGAACCTCACGGCAGCCTTCGGAGCCGGTGTTGGCGTAGGAGCCTCGACAGCCATCAGTGTGAAACTGGGGCAGAAAGACTACGCCACAGCCCAGAACATATTAGGCAACACGATATCGCTGAATCTCATCATCGGTATCGGACTGAGTATCATCTGTCTGCTATTCCTCGACCCCATCCTTCGGTTCTTCGGAGCCAGCGACCAGACGCTCATCTATGCTCACGAGTATATGGTCATCATCCTGCTGGGCAATGTGGTGAGCCACATGTATTTCGGCATGAACGCCCTGCTCCGAGCAGCGAGCAAGCCCAAGCAGGCGATGTACGCCACCATCTTCACGGTGGTGATGAACGTGATATTGGACGCACTCTTCATCATCGTCTTCAAATGGGGAATACAGGGAGCCGCCATTGCCACCATCCTGTCGCAGCTCATGGCGCTGTGCTGGCAATTCAAACTCTTCAGCAACAAGAGCGAGCTGCTCCACTTCAAGAAAGGCATCTACAAACTGAAGCGCAAACTCGTAGACAACATTCTCGCCATAGGCATCTCGCCCTTCCTGATGAATGTGTGCGCCTGCATCATCGTCATCTTCATCAACAACCAGCTGGTGCGCTTCGGAGGCGACCTGTCGGTGGGAGCCTACGGAATAGCCAATGGCATCGCCATGGTGTTCGTGATGTTCGTGTTCGGCGTCAACCAGGGCATGCAGCCTATAGCCGGCTACAACTATGGCGCACAGAAGATAGACCGACTGATGCGCGTGCTGAACCTCAGCATCCTTGCAGCCACAGCCATCATGGTGACAAGCTGGCTGATAGCCATGTTCCTGCCCTATTATTGCGCACGACTGTTTACTACCGACAAGACGCTGATAGACTTAGGCATCAAAGCCATCCGAATCGTGATGGTCTGCTTCCCGGTCATCGGATTCCAGATGGTCATCACCAACTTCTTCCAGTGCATCGGCAAGGTAAAGATCAGCATCTTCCTCTCCCTGTCGAGACAGTTGCTCATCCTCCTGCCGCTCTTGGCATTCCTGCCAATGATATGGGATATCGACGGAGTGTGGTACAGCATGCCCATCTCCGATTTCTCGGCTGCAGTCATTGCCGGAGTCGTGATGATGAGATACATGAACAAGCTGAAGAGAAAGCACAAGGAGAACGAGAAGTTAAAGGAGAACTCCTCAAAAAGATAAAAACATACATTCTACAAAAAAATAGTACCTTATGACTAAGATAATTATAAACGTGGGCCGACAGATAGGCAGCGGCGGACACATCATCGCAGAGAAGTTGGCAAAGGACTTCGGTTGCAAGTGCTACGACCGTGAGTTGCTCAACCTGGCAGCCAAGGAGAGTGGATTCTCCGAGAAATTCTTCGAGCAGAACGATGAGCAGAAGGGATTCTTCAAGTCTCTCTTCCACACCCATCTGCCCTTCCTGAGCGACAACAGCTTCTATCACAACGACTTCTCGCAGGAAGGACTGTACAAGTTTCAGAGCGATGCCATCAAGAAGGCTGCCGACGAGGGCAACTGTGTCTTCGTAGGCCGTACAGCCGACTATGTGCTGCGCGATTACAAGAACGTGATCAACATCTTCATCACCGCCAACATCGACGACCGCATCAAGGCCGTGTGCAAGCGAAAGGACATCGACAGAGCCGCCGCCCGCAAGTTCATCGAGAGCCACGAGGAGCAGCGCGCCTCTTACTACGACTACTACACAGGCAAGAAGTGGGGCCACAGCGAGAGCTACGACCTCTGCATCAACAGCAGCCATTTAGGAATAGAGGAGACCGAGAAGTTCATCGCAGAATTTATCAGAAAGAAATTCGGAATTAGTGATTAATCATTAGTGATTAACAGAACTTTCGCAAGTGGTTTAAGTACGGGCTGAAGGCCCAAAAGCTCCTATAAGCAGCACGCCCTGAAAGGGCAGAAGCTCCTATAAGCAGCACGCCCTGAAAGGGCAGAAGCTCCTAGCCCAGGGCAGCGCCCTGGGTATAATAGCAATCAGCAAGGCGCCCTGTAAGGGCAAAAGCTTTATGTATTGCCTGGAGTTTTAAAGCTTTTGCCCTTACAGGGCGACAGGTTTGCGCCCGTAATAACCCAGGGCGATGCCCTGGGCTAAGAGCTTCTGCCCTTGCAGGGCGTGTGGGGAAAAACTTGCGAAACTTCAATTATTAATTATTTGTGATTAGTGATTAAATTTAGGGACATAAAACATTAAAACCATCATATATAATGAAGAAGATTATGCTTTTGGGCTCAGGCGAACTGGGCAAGGAGTTTACCATCGCCGCAAAGCGCGCAGGACAGTACGTCATCGCTTGCGACAAGTATGACAATGCACCAGCCATGCAGGTAGCCGACGAGCGAGAAGTGTTCTCGATGCTCGATGGCGACGCATTGACCGCAGTGGTAGAGAAACATCGTCCAGACATCATCGTACCCGAGATTGAAGCCATCCGCACCGAGCGACTCTTCGACTTCGAGAAAGAGGGCATACAGGTTGTGCCTTCTGCACGTGCCGTCAACTACACCATGAACCGCCGCGCCATCCGCGACCTGGCAGCCCGCGAGTTGGGACTGCGCACAGCCAAGTATTTCTATGCCAAGACCTTTGAGGAGTTCAAGAACGCAGCCGACGAGATCGGCTTCCCATGCGTAGTGAAGCCACTGATGAGTTCCAGCGGTCACGGACAGAGCTATGTTCACAACGACGACGAGCTGGTAGAAGCATACAAGGAAGCCATGGAGGAAGGCCGTGGCGACGTGAAGGAAGTGATCATCGAGGAGTTCATCGACTTCGATTCTGAGTTCACACTCCTCACCGTCACCCAGAAAGACGGTCCTACCCTCTTCTGCCCACCTATCGGCCACGTACAGAAGGGCGGCGATTACCGTGAGAGCTGGCAACCCTTCCAGATCCCTGAGGAAGCCCTGAAGAAGGCTCAGCACATAGCCGCCGAAGTCACCAAGGCCCTTACCGGTGCCGGACTTTGGGGCGTAGAGTTCTTCTTGAGCAAGCAGGGCGAAGTCATCTTCTCAGAGCTGAGTCCACGCCCTCACGACACGGGTATGGTAACCCTGGGTCACACCACCAACCTGAGCGAGTTTGAGCTTCACTTCCGTGCCGTCATGGGCTTGCCCATCGCCGGCATCCATCTCGAGCACATCGGCTGTTCAGCCGTCATCCTCTCGCCCGAAGAGAGCACCGAGCCATTAAACTACAACATGATGGATGCCCTGAAGGAAGACCACACCCGCATCCGCATCTTCGGCAAGCCAGAGGCTCACGTAGGCCGCCGCATGGGCGTAGTACTTTGCTACGGCGAGAAGGGCGACGACCTGAATGCCCTGCGCGACAAGGCCAAACGTCTGGCTAAGACCGTACTCGGCACAGACCCATACATGAAGAAATAAGACATGAAAGAATTAGGAAGAATCATCACATTACCCAAGATATTCGACCCAAGAGGCAACCTGACAGTGGCAGAGGGAGAGACCAACATTCCCTTTGCCATTGCCCGTGCCTACTGGACCTACGACGTTCCGGGCGGAGAAAGCCGTGGGGGCCATGCCCACAAGGAATGCCAGGAATTCATCATTGCAGCCAACGGTTCCTTCTCCGTCACGCTCGATGACGGAGAGCAAAAGAAGACCTATCATCTCAACCATCCTTGGGAAGGCCTGTTCGTGGATGTCAATATCTGGCGGACACTGGATGATTTCTCTTCCGGCTCCCTTTGCCTGGTACTTGCCTCCCACAAGTTTGAAGAAGAAGACTACATACGCGAATACGATGAATACCTCAGATTCGTGAACACAAAGAAATAGCCAACACCGATAGCCTCTAAAGAAGCATGTTTGAAATCAAGAGATACACCGCAGAGGACCAAGCCACATGGGACCGTTTCACGATGCAATCCAAACAAGGCACCTTTCTTTTGCAACGTGCCTACATGGATTATCATCATGACCGTTTCACAGACCACTCTCTCATGGTGTTTCGCCACGGCAAGCTCTACGCTCTGCTCCCCGCCAACAAGAAGGGACGCACCCTCTACTCTCATCAGGGGTTGACTTACGCAGGACTTTTGACAACCGAAAAAGGTTCTGCCGAGGATATCTGCCAGCTTTTTGTCGCACTAAAGGAGTATCTAAGAGAACACGGATTCGACCGATTGATATACAAACCCATCCCTTGGATTTATCACCAACTGCCTGCCGAAGAAGATCTCTATGCCCTTTTCCAGACAGGCAATCCTCAAATCATAGCAAGAAACATAGCAGCAGTCATCGACCTGAAGCACCCTCTCAAATGGTATAACATCCGTAAGTCGGGTGCCAAAAAGGCAAAGGCAGCAGGTATCGCAGTAGAAGCCAGCGATGATTATGATGCATTCTGGGATATTCTCTCCACCAATCTCATGAACACCTATCAGGCACGCCCCGTTCATAGCATTGATGAAATCAAACAGCTGCATGCCTCCTTTCCTAAGAACATCCAGCTCTATGTAGCCCGCAAGGAAGACGGAACCATGTTGGGTGGCACCTTATTATATATAACACCTCGCGTGGTACACACACAATACATCTCAGCATCAGAAGAAGGAAAGAAAGCCCATGCCTTAGATCTTCTCTTCGAATTTCTCATCCAAGAAGTTTTCAAAGACTACGATTACTTTGACTTTGGTACTTCCAACGAACAACAAGGAAAAGTACTCAATGCTTCTCTCATCTATCAGAAAGAAGGTTTCGGAGGAAGAGGCGTGGTTTACGACACCTACGAATGGGAAATATAATCTGCACGACAAGAACAATAAAAGGAGCCAATCATGTTGGCTCCTTTTATTTTATAACACCTTACTCATATACGGAGATTGAGTAACATTTCTTTAAAATCGAAAATGACTAATGACTGAATCTTGCGAAGATCATCAAAAGTCCTTAATAACAAATGACACTAATGACAAATGACACCGGAGGCTTAACCCTCTTTTGTCGGGGAAATATAGGAATGTCCCGAAATCTGCCTAACGATTTCTTTCATAAATAAATATAAAAAACAAACATATACCACTCTATATAAAAATATATTCTTAACTTTGCAATTAATTTTAGTTTGAATTAACATGGCACAAAGAACATATTATTTAGGCTTTATCTCTGATTCAGAGATATACGAGCACGTAAAAATACAGTCTTATAGTATAAGACAATTATAGATTTGGATGAGTTTAATAAGAATGTTATCGACCCTATTAAACCTACTTTCGATTCAAAGGTTTATGGTAAGAATTTTCCAGATGATTGGGAGTTTTGTGGTAATATGACAGCCCAATATAAGCAAATAGGAAATGCCGTACCAGTAAATTTAGCTGCAGCAGTTGGTCGCTCACTTATCAGACTATTTAACGACATTGAAACACTTTAAAATTACCAGTATGAAAAAGGTTCTATTATTTCTTGTAATGCTTATGACTTGTGTAGTAAGTTTTGCGCAAAGTAATGATTCTGAAAAGATTAAGCCTCTGTTAGATACAGAAATAGTCCGCAAATGTGCCATTCTTGATATAGAGGGAAAATATTATGAAAATGTTACAGTAACTATCAAGTCTAACAAACCAGACTATGTTTGGATTGATAAGTATAAAGTGAAGGTCACTGTTACTGATGCTTCTGGTAATAAAGTCTGGAAGAAGACTTTAAATAATTCATTTTTGTATGTTTTTTCTGATGGTCAGATTCAGATAGGTAAAAAGAATTTTTACCAGATGGTTATTCTTAGAACCTCTTCTTCTGGAAATTGGAAAGGAGTTGTAAGAGAAAAAGAAGGCGTTTATTAAAATCCTTATAGAGGGTGTGTCATAAGTCTGTGACACACCTTTTTTTATGTGTTTTTCTGTATGTT
>CAVACC010000032.1:0-29443 GCA_963587495.1 Clostridia bacterium
TTCTTTCAACACTTACCGAATCCCAGAATTTGTCATAGGCACGGAGTTCGGCATCTGTAAAGCCGGAAACTTCAAGATCTTCTACAGCTTTTCCTATCTCTGGGTCATTAAGCAGGTCGGAAGGAATCTCCTTCGTGTTGGAATTGATTTCTGTCAGGAAACGGAGCCACAAGACCATCATGCGCTTGTCGGCGATGGAATGTGGAGTGAACTTAGGGAGTTCTATGAAGGTGAAATGCAAGCCCTCGATAACCTTATTGCTGTCCTTATCGTGCACGATGCGGTAGTTGTGGATGAAATCCGGAGTATCATGTGCAAAGATATCATTTATCAGGTTGAGAGAATACACAGGTTGGAGTTCGCTGTATTTTCCTCCCTTTTTAGCCTGACTCACATAGAGCTTGGATGCATTGAACAGTACTCGCTGCTGGAATGCGTCAGACCATTCCATCTGCATCTCCACGCAGAACTTTCTGCCTTTAGTATCTGTGCAGAGTACATCCACTATGGTGTTCTTGCCTCCTTCGAGTTGGGGCACAAGTTCTGTTGGCAGATACTCTATATCGTGTATCTGCTCCTCGTCGCTGAGTGGCAACAGGGCGTTCAGAAGGCTGATCAGTCTTGCAGGATGATTGCCGAATATCTTCTTGAACGTAAGGTCTGCCTTGGGGTCTAAGTACTTCATAACCATCTGTTTTAAAATCTATAACGCAAAGTTACGACTTTATCTTCATATTTGCAAAAAAAAATGAGAAAATATGAAGGGTGAAGGGTATTTGCGTAATTCATTTTTAAAAAAACGGATACAGACAAAATGCCTACTTGTGGCACAATAGTGCCCAGCAAGGAGCACAAAAGTGCCCTTTGAGGAGCAATGATACAGAAGAGGGAAGTCTATCTTTCGCTCCCACGTTTCTCTGACTCGCTCCCACGATTTTCTGTTTCGCCTCCACAAACGTCAGATACGCTCAGAGAAATCTCCTCTGCAGCCATGGGCTAAGAGCTTTTGGGCCTACAGCCCGTACTCAAACCATTTGCGAAAGTTGAGTATAATATGTTGAAATTGATTGGCATGGCGGCAGTTTTGGCATTGTGTTCGATTTCTTTTACATCAATCACTTTTGCCCAACGTTTTCAGGAGTTGATGGTTGGCATCGGCAAGTTGTGGGTCGAAGAGGCTCTTTATGTAAATCATCGTGGTGGAGGTGCTGGTGTGTCCCAAAGCCTTGGAGATAAGTCGCACATCGAGGTCGTGCTGATAGGCAATGCTCGCCCAAGTGTGTCTCACCACATAGGAGGAAAGGGGCTGGCTGGCAGAGATGCGCTTCGACAGGCACGACAGGTTGTAGTTGTAGCGACGAAGCTGGTTTTGGTATTGCCCATGTGCCAACGCTGCATCGGGAGAACTGATGATGGGGAAAACATACGGAGTATTGCTGTAAGACTCATACTTTCTGATGATCTCGCTCATACACGGTTCTATCGCCACCACAATCTCCTGCCCGGTTTTGTGGCGGAAATAGTGAAATCTTCCGTCTCTGATTTGTTCCTTTCGCAGATAGGCGATATCAACGAAAGGCATTCCCATGGCATAAAAACTGAAGAGGAAAATGTCGCGGGCAAAAGCAAGCGATGGCTTGTCATCGAGATTGAGGCTGCTCAGGCGCAGAATGTCCTCTTCCTGTGCACTGCGCTTGCGAGTATGCTCCTTCCCAGTGAACACCTTGCGGAAAGGCTGTGTGTCGGCAGTCATCTGCAAGGCTACACCTCTATTATATAAGGTACGCAAGGAACGCATGTAGCACGAAATGGTGTTCATGCACAATCCCCGGTCTATGAGCCATCGCTGATAACGTTCCATTTCTTGCGGCAAAATGTCAGCCAGCGTCCAGTCATCTCTATTCCAGAAAAGAGTCAGCGAGTTGGCTGCGGTGCGATAGTTGGCTGCTGTCTTATAGCATTTTCGTGCCATAGCGCACTCTATCTCCTTACTGATGAAGTTCCAAGCAGGCTCTTCTTTGGAATTGGTTTTGTTCTCTGCACGATGCTTCCTACCTGTCAGGTGAAAGCCAAATTCTAACTTAAAATATACCATACTATAAAATCTTTTAGGGTTTATCTTTTGTCACTCAACTTTCGCAACTTCAGAAGTCAGAGCAGTTAAGGGAAGTGTTCACTCCCTATGGTCGTTAGAAAAAAGTTAAGTGACAACAGTCTTGGAGGGAATGATTAATGTTTAATTTTATCAAAAGCTATTGTCTTAACTCCTTAACTCCCTTAACTTCCTTAACTCCCCCATTTGCGATAGTTGAACAGCATATTTTTTTCCACCTCGGGGCACGAGGTGGATACAAAGATATGAGAAAAGAATAAACTTTATACATTCATTTTAAAAAAAAGAGAGAGATTTATGGAAAAAAGACTCATGACGTTTATCGCCTGCTTGTTCCTTAGCATAGGAATGGCTTTGGCACAAACTCAAGTTTCCGGAACGGTCACCTCTTCCGAAGATGGCTCGCCAGTTATCGGCGCCAGCATCAAGGTGGTAGGCACCAATACCGGTACTGTTACCAACATTGATGGTAACTTCTCACTGAACGTATCAGCCAACGCGAAGTTGGAGGTATCGTACATCGGCATGGTCACCAAGATTGTCAAGGCCGCTGAAAACATGAAGATTGTATTGGATCCAGACAACAAGTCGCTTGACGAAGTGATTGTTACGGGTTATGGTTCTGCCAAGAAGTTGGGTTCTGTGGTAGGTGCCGTATCTACAGTGGGCGAGAAGAAATTGCAGACAGTCGTAACTCCAAACTTTACCGATGCCCTTTCTGGTCAGGTTTCCGGTTTGTCTGTATTGACATCTTCTGGTGACCCTTCAGCATCAGCAACTATCCGTCTGCGTGGTGTCAACTCAATTTTCTCGTCTAACGCGCCATTGTTCATCCTTGATGGTGCACCTATCAGTTCAAGTTTCTTCAGTACTCTGAATCCTTCTGATATTGCAAACATCACAGTGTTGAAGGACGCAGCCTCAACCGCTATCTATGGTTCTCGCGCTGCTAATGGTGTGATTGTTATTACAAGCAAGCAGGCTAAGTACAACGAGTCTGTTCAGGTAACTGTAAAAGCTCAGTATGGTATCTCTACCCCTACAGCAGACGGACAGACAATGATGAACTCAGAGCAGTACATCCAGTACCGTGATATGATAGGTCAGCCTGTAAGCGACAATGTTAAAAACTTCGTCAAGAATTATGGTATCAGCACCAACTGGCGAGATGAGATGTTGAGCAATTCTGCCCCTACTTCCGACATCAATGCTACATTGCGTGGTGGTGGTCAGACATTCAACTATTACTTGTCATACAACCATTATCAGCAGGAAGGTTTGATTGAGGAGTCTGGCATGCGCCGTTCTACCTTGGCAGCCCGCCTCAATGCTCGCTTGAACAAGTTCTTCAAGGTATCTTACAGTTCTAACATTGGTGTTCGTGACTATAGTATGAACAACGAGCAGATAAGTACTACAGATCTTTATATCGAAAATCCATTGATGTTGGCTCGTATGGCTTTGCCTTATGACACTCCTTATTATTATTCATTCGACGAGAATGGTAATATGATTAAGGGAGACCGTGCAGCCAAACTTCATTACTCAGGAGTCACGATGCCTTGGTTCATCAACTCTCAGCGCGACGTAAAGCGTAAGCAAATCACCCTGAACATGTCGCTCAATGAGCAATTGACTCCTATTGAAGGCTTGACCTTTACAGCCGTACAGTCTTTGTTCGGTTACGATACTACCCTGGATGGCAGAACCAATCCAAGAGATAAGATGACAACCCCAATGGGTGATGTGATTTCTGCACGTTCTGGTGTTGTACAGGAGAACTTCGACCGTTATTATTCTTATACATTTACACATACCGGTGAGTATCGTAAGAATTTCGGCGACCATTATCTCAATGTACTCGTTGGTGAGGAGAGCCGCATCGAAAAAGCCAATGGCTTTGGTGCCTTTTCTACGGGGCAGAACGATGCTCGTCGCTTGCTGCTTACCGCTGGTACGACGATGGCCCCAAAAGATCAGTCTGACAGCCGCTACACCATTATTGCCAACTCTGTGTTTGGCAACGTGGAATACAACTACAAGGAGAAATACTATGTATATGGTTCACTCCGTACAGATGGTAGCTCTAAGTTCGCTCCCGACCATCGTTGGGGTACATTCTGGTCTTTAGGTGCCAAATGGGATGCCAAGAAGGAAAACTTCCTGAAAGACGTATCTTGGTTGGATGCCCTCTCTTTGAGCATTAACTATGGTACAACAGGTAACGACTCTGGTGCAGATGCCTACGACTACTTTGGTCTCTTTGGCAGTGGAAGCAACTATAACGGTCAAGGATCTATCACCATCTCGCAGCCAAGCAACTATGAGCTGACTTGGGAGCGCGTGGGCAAGTTGAACATTGGTCTGAACATCGGCGTGTTCGACCGTTTGAACTTGGATGCCAACTTCTATCGCAACAAGACCACCGACATGCTGATGAGCATTCCTTATTCTATGACTACAGGTTTCGGTTCTGGTGTAGGTAACATCGGTGCCATGACCAACACTGGTTTCGAGTTGACAGCCAACGTAGATATCATCAAGAACAAGGATATGCGTTGGACATTTACTGCCAATGTGGGTTACAACAAAAACGAAATCACTGAGTTGTTCAATGGTCGCGACGAATATGCGCTGAGCAACTATGGCATGAAGCTGAAGGTAGGTCGCCCATATGGAGAACTCTACTACGTGCGCTATGCTGGTGTAGACACCAGAACTGGTGAGCCAATGTGGTACGATAAGGACGGCAACATCACTAAGGTTTACAACGAGGAGCGCGATGCCGTATTGCTGGGCAAGAATCGTTATGCTCCATGGATTGGCGGTTTCGGCACCAACTTTACCTGGAAAGGCTTCAGTGTCATTGCCGACTTTACATGGCAGTCGGGCAAGTATATGATGGTCAACGATGATATGTTCATCAAGAATTACAAATTTGCCACATCTTTCAACCAGAGCGTAGATATGCTCAACACCTGGACACACCCAGGACAGGTGACCGACATTCCTGCCGCTGGCTACGAGGCACAGTTCGACGACCACATGGTAAGCAATGCTTCATTCTTGCGTATGAAGACATTGACCCTGCAATACGAACTGCCTCAGAAGTGGATGCAGGCTACTCGCTACATCAAGGGCGTCAAGGTCTTTGGTATCGCTCGTAACCTGTTCACCATTACAAATTTCAAGGGATACGACCCAGAGCCAGACATCTATACTGTCGCCTTCAACTATCCTAACACACGTCAGTTTGTAATCGGTGCAGAGTTGACATTCTAATAAAAAATAAAACAAAAGAAACTATTATGAAGAAGATATATTTTTCATTCATCCTTATGGGTGCGCTGACTTTCTCCTCTTGCTCTATGGACGAGGCTCCTTTTGGAAAGTTGGACGATAAGACAGCCATCCAAAAAGCCTCAGACTTGCGCGATTTCCGCAACCAGCTCTATAGCGACATGCGCAGCATTACGTCAGGTTCTTGGCTCTACAACTCCGACATCCAGATGGACGAGTTTCATGGTTTGATCAACAATGGTAATCAGATAGGACAATTCTCGACTGGTAATTTCACTACATCTGATGGAGATATCACAAATGCATGGGGAGGATGCTACAGCATCATCGCCAAGTGTAACTCGGTGATAGAGAATGCAGCCAAGTTGGCTGGCAACACCTCTTTTGACGAGACCGACCAGATTGCTTTCAAGCGTTATGATGCCGAGGCACACTTTGTACGTGCTTACGCCTACTTCTGGTTGGCAGATCATTTCTGCCAGTCATATACACAGACCGACCCTACAAAGGAAGCCTCAGGATTACCATTGGTAACGACCTATAATCCTTCTGGAAACATCGGATCTTATCCAAGCCGCAGCACACTGGAGGCTACCTTCACTATGATAGAGGAGGATATGAAGACTGCTTATGATGGTCTGAAGGCTTATGAGGCTTCTGGCGCATCGGATGTAGCAACACTCGATGCACCTAATGCTGGTTACTTATCTTCCTATGCTGTTGAGGCGTTTCAGGCACGTGTAGCCCTTGTCAAAGGTGACTATCCTACTGCTGCTAAGAAAGCCGAGGAGGTTATCGCATCTGGCAAATATGAGCTTACCGACATTGCCGACTATGCTAAGCTTTGGACCAATGATGAGGGAACCGAGGTTATCTATCGCCCTGTTATGACACCTACTGAACTTGGTGGATCTACTGGCTCTGCATACATCAGTGATTCAGAGACAAGCGCCTATTATATTCCAACATTCGCTGTCTTGGGTATGTATGCAGAAAACGATGTTAGATTTGGTACTTTCTTCAAGTTGTACGAAAAGTTGGAAGTTGAAGGACAAGACTATCAGGCTTACGTGCTGAATAAGTTCCCTGGCAACACTGCGCTTCGCACGGGTACTACCAACAACATTCGGAACATGTCTAAGGTGTTCCGCCTTTCAGAGATGTATCTGATTGCTGCTGAGGCCGAAGCACGTCAGGGCAACATTACTCCTGCCAACACCTATCTGAAAGCATTCTTAGCAAAGCGTCTTGAAGGATATGAGCCAAACGACTATTCTGCAAACACCATTTTGTCTGCCATCCTCGAAGAGCGTGAGAAGGAGTTCATCGGTGAAGGCATGCGCATGAGCGACATCCGTCGTCTGGGTAAAGGTTTTTCACGCTATGCAGACCACAAAGAGAACCCTGATCTCAATAGCATCATAGTAAAGGCAGGACAAAGTTTGAGTTATACTGCTGATGACCATCGTCTTACTTGGCCTATACCTAAGGATGAAATCGATGCCAACCCTAACATAAAGGGTCAGCAGAACCCTGGTTATTAATAGAGTCTTAACACATTTAAGAAATCACAATTATGAAATATATCAAATTATTTATGTTGATGGCTGCAGTCACCCTTTTGGGTGCCTGCTCCAGCGACGATGACTCCTGGAACTCTGCTGCAGATGTTACTGTAGGCATGCAAAGCCAAACCATGACTGTAAGTGAGGGAAAGGGCATCTTCAATGTTCCTGTAGTAGTGAATGGCGAGACCAATGGAAACGTGTTCGTTACAGTGGAAGTTGAGGAAGTGGGTACCAACCCTGCGAAAGAAGACGTCAACTACTATGTAACCGACAAGACCATCAATATTACAGATGGTACGGGAAATGTAGAGATAGAGACTGTGGATGATGAGGACATCAACGATCCTCGTACATTCAAGGTTACCATCGTAGATGCCAAGGGTGCTGAAATAGCAGAAAATGCCGCATCAACCACCATCACTCTGAAGGACAATGATGCTGAGTTCTACAGCAAGTTGCAGGGTAAGTGGAAGATGACGGGTGTTGACAGAGATGGTGAAGCTGTTTCTTGGGATGTAACCATTAAAGGTGCAGCAGATGAAACAGAGGCAGATTTCAACAAAGTCCTTTATATCACAGGTATCAATGGAGAGGCTACATGTGAGGCACCACTTACCTATAATTATGACAAAACTACAAAAACTGGTTCTATAGCATTCAGAATGGGTGAGGATGTCATGGCTGCCTTTAACTTTAGTGGCATAGGACCTCACTATGTTGTTCCTTTTAACAAAAAGGACGGTGCATGGTCGACTGACCCAATCACAGGTACATGGTCTGACGACATGAAGACAGTGACGTTTGGTGAAGGCATGCTTGTTGGTCGTCTCTTTACATATCCAGATCTACAGCCCACAAATTATATGTTCTTTACCATTCAGAACATTAAATTGACAAGATAAGGCCTCGTGTAAAGGTCAAATTATCAAGAATATCAAAAGGAGAGTTTGTCGTCCTGTGACCAAGGACGCCACTCTCCTTTTCTTGTTTCATCAAAAAAGACTAACTATCCAAATGAAGAGAAGATTGATATCAATGCTGTTTATGCTTAGCATAGCAGGATCGTTATTTGCAATTCCTGCCCAACCAGGCTTGTGGAAAAAAATGCAACTGGCAAACGGACAAACGATAGAAGTGCAGCTTCGTGGTGATGAATTTATGAAGTTCTGGCAAGATAAAGCTGGAAACAACTATACTTTGAGCGAAAAAGGACTTGTCAAAGCTGACATGAAACAGCTACAGTTGCGTCGCAATGAACTTCGTAAGCATCAAGGCGGAGCTTATCTCACTAAAAAAGGAATCATGAAGGTTGCTGCAAATTCGAAGAAAGTCAAGAAAGTCTCTTATGTGGGCAGCAAACGTTGCTTGATACTCTTAGCACAATTTGCCAACAAGAAATTTTCAATGGAAGACCCTCGTGCGTTCTATAATCGTGTAGCCAATGAAGAAGGTTTCAGCGAAGGCTCATTCAGAGGAAGTGTCAAGGATTACTTTCGCGACCAAAGTAACGGTCAGTTCAATCTAACCTTTGATGTCGTAGGACCATACACGCTGTCCAATTACGAGAACTATGGTGGAAATGATGCCAACGGTTCTGACAAGAATCCTCGTGGCATGGTGTCTGCCGTATGTCAGAATGCTGCCGACGAGGGCATCGACTTCTCTCCATACGACTGGGATGGTGATGGCGAGGTAGAAATGGTGTTTGTTATTTATGCCGGACGTGGAGAAGCAACTGGTGGAGATACCAATACCATCTGGCCACATAAGTTTGCACTTGACAGTCCGACTACTTTTGGTGGGAAAAAGGTTTATGTCTATGCTTGTTCCAATGAGATGAAGACAGACACAGAGGTTGATGGCATCGGAACAATATGCCATGAGTTCTCTCATTGTTTGGGTTATCCTGACGTGTACGACACAGAATATAAGGGCTTTTACGGTATGGGAACTTGGGACTTGATGTGCTCTGGCAGTTATAACGGCAACAGCTTTTGTCCAGCGGGCTATACCGCCTACGAGAAATGGGTGGCAGGATGGATTAATCCAATAGAACTCAAAGACAAAATTTCGGTAACAGGAATGGCACCTACTTCTCAAGGTGGCGAAGCCTATAAATTCACCAACCCAGGATGTAACGACGAATATTATATCATCGAAAATCGTCAAAAGCAAGGATGGGATGCTGCGTTGGCTGGTTCTGGAATCATTATCAACCATATCAATTATGATCAGGATTTATGGGACATAAACAAGCCCAACACCAACAATCCAAATTACAATCAGTATGAGCATATCACGCTTATACCTGCAGACAACATGAAGAATGAAGCAAATGATGCAGGAGATGCATGGCCATACAAAAGCAACAACACACTGAATACAAAATCAACACCTGCGGCAGTCACACACCACGAGAATCTGGATGGTACATTCTTCATGAATATCTCCATATCAGATATGGCAATTGCCGATGACAAAACAGCATCGTTTAATTTTGTCAACTATAACAATACTTCTTCACAAGAAGGATATTTGTTGCACGAAACATTTGATAAATGTCAAGGAACAGGAGGTAATGAAGGTGGTTTCGTACCTCCAATGTTAGGTCACAACTTTGCTACTGCTGCATTTTCGCCCGATGTGGAGGGATGGACTTGTACCTATCAGAAGGGAGGAAGCCAATGCGGACGCTTTGGATTAACTACTGCTGAGAATGTTGTTGTAGAATCACCTTCTTTTGAATTGAATGGTACGGCAACCTTGTCATTCAAATGTGCACCTATAGGAAATGCAGACTTCGCTCTTGAGCTGTCTTCAGATAATGCAGACTTGATTAACACGCATGTAGATATGCCGAGTGGTAAATGGACCGACTTCTCTACAACTATCAAGGCTAACGGAAGTGTAAAATTAACATTCACATCATCACATGCATTCTTCTTGGATGAAGTAAACGTCACTGCTTCCTCAACAGGTATCAATAGCCAAGTAATAAAGACTTCTCAGAATGCTCCTTACACCTATATATATAATATGCAAGGTCAGGAGGTGTATAAGTCGAAGACACAGGACTTCAGCCTCTCTGATGTTCCTGCCCACGGCGTATTGATCGTGAAGCAAGGCGACACAACAAGAAAGGTTGTGAAGTAAGATTCTTTTATCATTCATCAAATACATTGCCCACCTTTGGTTACTTACCGTACTAAGGGTGGGCATTTCTTTTTATCTTCCTCACTCTCAAACATTTTCCCGAAAATTCTTGCATCTTTCGGAAGAAAAGCATATCTTTGCATAAGATAAACTGCGCTCGGCAATTTGAAAGCAAGTTTTCATTGCGCTCACTGGCAGAATCTTTGCATAAGAAAAGAAGAATCATAAAAACAAGGAGGTTAAGTATGGACAAAAAGAATATTTCATCAGAAGCATTTCTCTCCAATGATGGAGATATGACTTCTTTTAGATATGGCAATAGTAATATCCGATTTCGTACTCCAAAACGCCTCAAACGATTCACAGAGGTTAAGGAATGGGATAATGGATATATTGTTGTCATGGCTGATTATGAGGGCATTGGTGAAACAGAAGAGTATATTGACCTTTTGCCCATATTGAAGAATCTATATATAAATCCTACGACATTTCTCAAACCAATCAAGTCAGTTAAAATAGATTATCATGAAGGAAGAAGAAATTAAAGCCGTGGCTGAAAAAGCAATAATGATTGTTTGCGGATATGCATTTTCGCAAAGTGAAGAAGGCTTTATACGTGTAGTATATCTACACCCGCCATATCATGCTCTTGTGATGACAAGAGAGGGTGATGTAATTGAAACCAATATGGATGATATTGAAATCAGCATCGTTCAAAAGTATTGGAAACGAAACAAGAATTTAATGGAACAAACTTATGCCTAAATATTACGATTTTATGATATGTGGGTATTACCTATATTTTACTTCACATTGTATAGTAGAAGCTATGCATGTACATGCGAGTGACCGACACTTAACGGAATCTGGCTCAGCCAAGTTGTTTGTTTTAGGAAATGGTGATACAGTCATAAAAGAGCAGGGTGTTCTGACCAATAAAGAAATGAGAATAATTCGTGAATTCATTAAAGACAACTATCAAGAAATGTTCTTGAAATGGTCGGAAATGAGCAATAATGGATTTTATCGTGGAGAACATTAATATAAGAAGGTTGATATGAGCAAGTGCTTTTCACATAATATTAGTTGCGCTCGGCAATACCTATAATGCCCACCTTTGGTTACTTACCGTACCAAGGGTGGGCAATGTTGTTTTATCTTCCTCACTCTCAAACATTTTCCAGAAAAATCTTGGTATATTCCATTTTTATTATTATCTTTGCAACGCAGTCCCGGTAAGGCCCTCTCCCAGATTATTCGATGCTGGTGATGACCCCGGGTTTTTTGTTTTTGCAAAAGTACATAATTATTTTGATTGTAAAAACAAAAAGTCTATTTTCTTCGCTTTTTCTTGTTATCTTCCTCACTCTCAAACATTTTCTCGAAAATTTCTTGCATCTTTCGGAAGAAAAGCATATCTTTGCAAAAAAAAGGAACGATGCCAACAATATTCATATTTTTTGGATTTAGGTTTATGTTTTATTCAAATGATCATGAACCGATTCATGTTCATGTAATCAAAGATGGATATGAAGCAAAATACAATGTGTCTCCTCTGGTTCAGATTTACAATCATGGGTTCAAAAAGCATGATATTGCCTTGATAGAATCTATTATTTCTGAGAACGAGGCGGTTATAATAGATAGATGGAAAGAGTATTTTAATCAAAAATAAGATATTATGGAGCAATATAGAATAAATCGCGTTTGGGTAGACGATACCCATATTTGGGCAGAAACCCAAAATGGCTGGAAGGCAAACTATCCTTTTAGCCGGTGGAGTCGTCTTGCTAACGCCACACCTGCTCAACGTAAAGCATTCGTGTTGAGTAGATATGGTATTCATTGGCCTGAACTGGATGAAGATTTATGTTTTGAAGGCCTGTTTGCAGATGCTGGTATTTACAAGTCGTCAGATGCAGAAAATGCCATTTATTATCAAGCATAATTAAAAAGTGCTTTTCACATGAGATTAACTGCATTCGGCAATACCTATACTCCCCACCTTTGGTTACTTACCGTACCAAGGGTGGGTAGTATTTTGAATTGGATATAGAAGAATACTCACCATAAGAATATGTTTTTTCCCTAAAACTTTTGGAAGTTAAAAAGAAAAATCGTATATTTGCACATAGTATTATACAATTATTAAAAGGAGGTTACAACCATGACAGAACTGAGAGACAGATACATTCGCTTTGACTGGGCTATCAAGAGACTGCTCCGACAGAAGGCCAACTTTGGTGTTCTGGAAGGTTTCCTAACCGTATTCCTCAACGAGCCCATTAAAATCATGGAGATTCTTGAAAGCGAGGGAAACCAACAGACGGAGGATGACAAATTCAACCGTGTCGACATAAAAGCCAAGAACAGTAAGGGTGACATCATCATCGTCGAGATACAGAACACCAGTGAACTTCACTATCTTGAGCGTGTACTCTATGGTGTAGCAAAAGCCATCACAGAGCACATCAACCTCGGCAATAGCTATAAGGAGGTGAAAAAGGTGTACTCTATCAGCATTCTGTACTTCGACCTCGGTAAGGGCTCTGACTATATCTATATCGGGCAGAACAATTTTACGGGCCTTCACACAAAAGACCAACTTGTAATAAGCGCCAAGGAGAAGAACAATATTGTGAGAAAATCACCATCTGAGATATTCCCCACATATATTCTTGTACGTGTCAACGAGTTCAATAAAGTGGCAAAATCACCCTTGGAGGAATGGGTAAACTATTTGAAAAATGGTGTTATCTCTCCTGACACCAAAGCTCCTGGTCTACAAGAAGCACGTGAGAAACTAAAATACTATGAGATGTCGAATGCTGAACGTCACGCCTACGACGAGCACATCAATGCCATCATGATTCAGAATGACGTGTTGGGAAATGCCAAAATGGAGGGACATGCAGAAGGAAAAGCAGAAGGCAGAGCTGAAGAAAAAAGCGATATTGCCCGCAAGATGATGAAGTGTGGCATGGACTTGGAACAAATCAGCCAGATAACAGGGCTGTCACTTGAACAGATAAAGAACTTGTAATATAGTTATGCCCACCCTTGGTTACTTACCGTACCAAGGGCATTTCTTTTTATCTTCCTTAAGCTTGTTTATAAGAACTCCCCAACCCTTGGGCATCGTGTGCCCAATATTGTTGTTCAGCTTTGTTATCTTTTGATGGTTATTTTTAGGTTATTTCTGTCAAAAAGAAATGATTTTTGGCGCTTTTTACTTATCTTTGTGCCCATAAACCATTAATAAGACAGATTTATGTTACGATTATTGTTTAGACTATGGTGGCTTCAGCAACGTCGCTCCTTCACCTGGAAGGATGCCGTTGTGGGTGGTTATCTCATCTTCGTTTATGTGATGGTGGGCTTAGGATTCTACTTTGGAGCTACCCTCGATGGCGAGGAAATCTTTGAGGACGGGACTCCTGATGCTCTTTGTGCCATTTTGGTGATGACAATGCTGGTGCCCGATATCATCCTGAAGGTGGTGATGAAGCGCGACAGCACGGCTATGGACGATTATCTCAAGTCGCGTCCTGTGCCCGAGAAGATGTGGAACCGTTTCCTCCTGCTCACCAATCTTGCCAATTTCTGGAATTACGTCATGC
The DNA here is from genome assembly GCA_963587495.1 of Clostridia bacterium. GTDB lineage: Bacteria > Bacteroidota > Bacteroidia > Bacteroidales > Bacteroidaceae > Prevotella. The sequence goes on from CAVACC010000032.1 coordinate 13,755, forward strand.
CTGTGCTCATGCTCCCCATGCTCTTCTGGATGCTCAGCGTGCCCCAGGCCATAGCCGGCTATCTGCTGATGCAGGCTTTCTCTTTCATCAATGGCATTTATGTCACTTGCTATTATAAAACTACCGACTGGATGCTGCGCTGGCCCTTGCTGTTGGGCTGGATAGGTATGGGAGCCGTCCTTACAGCCTATCTTATCTGTTTCGCCTGGATGCCGGGATTCTTGATCAACATAGGTATGGCTGTATGGGCTGTGCTTATCATCACCGGATTGCTTTTCTATCTCTATAACCTGAAGATTTATGATGAGCACAAGCAGAAGACGTCCCGTTTCAGAAGCTTTGGCAAGACAACGCTCTACAAGCTGCAGTACATCGGACTGCTTCGTGCCAAGCGTGTGCGCAACATGGTGCTTATCATGGTGATCGTTTTCTTTCTCGATGCCTTGCTGATGGTGTTCCTGCCCGACGAAGGTACTGGCAATCAGGTTTCCTTGATCATGTATGTGGTGGGAGATGTATTGCTGCCTTCGGTTGTGTTGTCGCAGTGGACTTTTGGTATAGAGGCCAACTTCTTTCAGGGACTGTTGACTAAACCTGTCAAGGTGGAACAACTGTTGCGCAACTGCTTCTATTTCTATCTGAGTATCAGCGGTGTAATGACGGTTTTCAGTTTGGTCTTCGTCTTCCTTTCTCCCGAAATAACGGTGTTCACCTTGTTGGGTGCCATGGGTATGGCTGTGTTTGTCAACCTTTCCAATCTGCCTACCTGTCTCTTTTCGTCACGGTTGGAAATCTTCTCCAACTCGATGTTCAACATGCAGGGAGCCAACATGAAGATCAATCTTTATGGTATTGTCTTCCTTGTGCCTTCAGGACTTATGGCAGGCGTCTATTATCTGTGGGGAGCAGAGGTGTGGTGCATCGTCAGCGTGGCTATAGCCGTCGTGTGCCTGTTGGCTCATCGCAAGGTAATAGCACGCGTGGCAGCTATATACGATCGCAGACGCTATGAGCGCATGGAGAAATATATGGAGAATTAAGTTTAATGTTCAACGATTAAAATGTACAGCAAAATGATTAAGATACAGAATCTCAAGAAAATATATAATGGCACAACCGTGCTGGATATAGAAAACCTCGATATTGCCCAGGGCGAGTTGGTAGGATTGGTAGGTAACAACGGAGCAGGCAAGACCACCTTGCTGCGTCTTGTCCTCGACCTGATAAAGGCTGACGATGGTTTTGTGGAGAGCGACGGAAAGAAGGTCAACGAGTCGGAAGACTGGAAAACCTATACGGGCAGCTATATTGACGGACGCTTCTTGGTTGACTTCCTGACCCCTGAGGAGTATTTCTCGTTTATAGGTGATTTGTATGGTATTGACGATGAGACGATGAAGGAACGTCTGGCTCCTTTTGTGACGTTTATGCACGATGAAATCATGGGAACCAAGAAGTATCTGCGTGATTTCTCGCAGGGAAACCGCCAGAAGATAGGTATCATTGGCGCAATGGTGGTCAACCCAAAGGTTCTCTTGCTCGACGAGCCTTTCAACTATCTCGACCCTTCTTCGCAGATGAACATTGCCCGACTGATTCATCAGGTGTGCAAGGAGCATGGCACTACGGTCATCATCTCCAGCCACAACCTCAACTTTGTGGCAGATATCTCCTCCCGCATCCTTTTGTTGGAAAAGGGCAAGCTCATCAAGGACTTGCAGAATACGGATGGTGCCGCTATCGCCGAACTCAACGAGTATTTCGGTATTCAGGCGGAGTAAAACGAGCATGCCGAGTAGGCATAAAATCCATATAGCTTTTTTTTCTCTCTCTCTCTCTAAAAGCGGAAAGGGGGCGGATGTTATTAGTATGCAGTTATAATACTGTATGAATGCCGTTAGAAGGCATACTGTGCGGTAAGCATTAGCTCGCGGGGACGCAACTCATAGCTATTGGTCAGGGTGCTAACGCCGCTGTATGTAGTTTCGGCGTAACTCTTTTTGTTGAATATGTTACGAAGCTCTGCCGAAAGGCGGAGCTTTTTGATGCGCCAAACGGCCGTGGCATCCCCCAATAGGCAGTTTATATTGTCGCCTTCTTGCAGTTCGTTGCGATAATGCACGAGCGAGAAAGTAAGGTCGACGTTATGGATGGTAGCGGTGGCAGAGAGTTCTTGCCGCCAGTTGAATAGCGATGAATTCGCCGATTTTGCTCGTTTTGTGTTAAGTTTTGTGAACTCTCCTTCGTAGCTAAGCTGACACCATGAGGGCGAGAAGTCGATGGATGGGGTCAACGTATAGGTCTGGTTGGTGTAGTCGATGGCTTGATGGCTGGTATACTGTGTGCCTTTGCTATAGTTGTAGTCTGCCTTGAGTCGAGTCTTTAGGTGCCAGTCGTAGAAGCCCTTCGATACATAGAGCGAGGCACCAAGGTTGTCGCTCTTACTGTTCTGCTTATAAATGGCGGTGTAATAGTTGCCGTCTACGATGCGAAGGTCGGAGGCGGTGTTCTGCCAGTATCGGCTGGCGTTGATCGAGACACTGAAAAAGGCTTCTGTGATGGGGCGCTTGTAGTCGTAGCTCAGCTTGCCATATAGCGAACGGTTGATGGGAACGATGTCAGCCGAGGTATACCAGGAGCGATAACTTCGGCGATATTGGTCTATGGCATAGGTGGTGGGGCTGCCTGTCGAGGTGTTGTAGCCCGTGTAGAAAGTAAGCTCCCTGCGGAAGTCTATTTTTTGGTTGAGATACACAAAGGGCGATGCGGTGAGGAGGGTCTTCTGCTGTCTGGTGAATCGTTCCCAGGTGAAGGTGGGCGAGAAGTACATCCTCAAGTCGCCATTCTTGTACTGCCAGAAGGGAGTCAGCTTTGCGCAGATGTCAATGTTGTGGTTCTTCTTTGCGTTGGAGGTTTGGTCGCCCACGATGATGTCCTTGAAGTCGATGCTGGCTTGATATCGTTGGCTCCAGTGAAATCTGCTCTTCTGCCACTCCACGGAATGGGCAGTATGCCATAGGTTGGTGCGTAGGCGGCTGCGGTCGTCGTTCACATACAGGTCGGCCACGCCATGATGGTAGTCGGCTATCGAGCGCCATGACAGTTGGCTCTTCTTCCATACGAAGAGGCGATAGAGGCTGCCTTCGATGTTGAGTTGTGGTATGCGTATGCGCTGGGTGAGCGCTTGGTTGATGGCGGATAGACCGTCGGTTTGTTGGGCATTCAGGCTGAAGTGCTCATTGCCATAGTGGGTGGCTTGGTTGAGCTTGTTTTCCCATTCTATGTTCAGTATGTCGCTCTTCATGGTCTTGCGTGTTTGTTCTGATGTCGTTACAGGCTCCTCGCCTCCAAGGTCGTATATGGAGGTGTTCTCTCTGTTTTGTCTGACGACCGAGCGCACGTAGCTGGCCTCGAGCCGGGTTTCAGCATCCTGCTTGTTCTTGGAGATGTGATTGATTGAATATTTTTGAGAGGTATTGAAGCGCAATCGCTCCTCGTCGATAGGGGCTTCAAGGGTTGGAGCTGATAGCCATGCGGGGAGTGTGGCCGAGGATAACCGGTTGCTGTACGAGGCTAATTCATCGAGGCTTCCGCTTAGGTCTTTGCCTGTGCGATCGTAAGCGGCATCGTACATCATTTGTCTTTTCTTGCCTATCTGCATTAGGTTGACCTCGCCACCCACATAGGTGTGGTTGCCTACTAATAGGTATGGCTTGATGGTAGGCATGAGCCGGTCGCGAGCACTGTCCTTGAGGGCAATATTCATGGCCACGTTGTCGGTATAGGTCTTGTTCTGCAATGCCTTGATGGGCTGGTCATGCTCGATGACTTCGGCCTTTTTTACATCTTTGGCCTTGATGTTCTCCTCCAGTTGGTTGTACTTGCCTCCCGTTAGGTCGAGACCTTCCACGGTGAATCGGTTGATGGGCTTACCATTATAGTTGATCTGTCCGTTCTTGGTCACATCCACACCGGGTAGTTTCTTCAGTACGTCTTTGAGCGAGTTGTCTCGTGCGTCGGCAAATCGTGTCAGGTCGAATGATACGGTGTCGCGGCCTGTGATGCGTGAGCCTTTCACCTGCACCTCTTTGAGCACGAATGCGGTGGAAGGCATGCTGATAATGGTTTCTTTGTTCGAAGAAATCGATGTCTTTGTCTTTTTGTAGCCCATGCAGGTAGCTTGCAGCATATCGCCCACGTGCCTTTCGTCGACAGATAGAACAAAAGAACCATCAGCCTTGCTTCGGGTAAACTTGATGGGTTTTCCATTGCGTAGCAAAGTGATGGAAACGTTAGGCAAGCGGTTGTGCGAAAGTGAATCTTCCACATAACCGCTTATTTCGGTTTGTGCTTGCAGCACCGTTGGTACCGCAAGCATCCATAACATTGTGATGAAAGCAGCAACAATTCTCTTCATATTCTATCTATTGTTTTTCTGTTTAGCAATGGCAAAGGTATCGTCTTCTTTGATTATAGCCAAAAAATGATATTTCTGAGATATTATCGCCGCCATTTTAGGGTATTATTACTTTATTAAAAACAGGTCTTACTATAGTTCTATAGGGTTGAAGACGTTTTTCTTATTCATGAACTTCTTTATGTCCACATCATTTCCGTGTTCGTCTTTCATTGCTACGATCTTGGTGGAAAGACCTTCCAACATCATGCCTGGCGTAAACTTCTCCTTGGCTTTTCTAAGTCCCTCTTGGCTGATTTCTTCTCTTTTTTCCTTGCCAATGGTTATCGGTTCTGCAGTTTTGACAGTACTCATGCCTATGGCTGTAAATTCATATTCGCGGTTTTCATCGTATGCCTTCAGTATCAGACCTGGCAGTCCGCAAAGTTTCCAAGGACCTTCTTGCATCGGGATGTCTTCGGCATACCATGCGTACCAAGTTCTGCCCTTGAATTTTGTTTTGGCCAACAAGCAGTGGTATCCTATGATGTCGGCTGTGCTGTCGGCAACGAGTTGCCAGTTGGGTATCTCTATGTTTTCCGTGCACTTATAGTTCTCCATGCCCACGGATTCTATGTGGGTGGATTGCCCGGTGGCAGGATAGTTCTTGTAATAGGAGAAAGGAAAGCGTCCTCCCTTTGGAAGGTCGGAGAAGTCGAAGTTGCCTGTCTTGGTCTTCTCTCTCATCAGCGAGTCTTTCAGTTGTTTCGTTCTGTCATAAAAGTAGGTTACCTTATTACCAATGTCGAGTCGCATCTCGCTTTCCGTATAGATGTATGGCTTGATGGATGGATTGTTTACCCATTTCCCCTCGTAGGTGATGCGATACTTGGTACTGTCAATGCTCTCTAAGTCACTGCCCTTCATTCCGTTAATGCTTACGGTAGTTCTTGTTTGGGCCGTTGCTGTTAGTTCTCCCATGAAGAGTGTCGCTGCAATAGCTAAGATTATTTTCTTCATAATTATATCCTTTTATGTTAATCTGTATGCAAAAGTAACAAAAAAATGTCGCTCTGCAAAAAAAACATACGTTTTAACATCTATTTGATAGACGTGATAAGCGAGAAAGCTTAAAAGCTACCGCTCGATTATTTCCAGATAGCATATCAAGGATAATTGCTCTGCCCCTTTATCGTTCTATCGGATTGAACGGCTCGGCTTGCTTCGAGTGCAACAGGCGGTTGCCCTTGCCATCTTTGATGGTGATGTTGGCATATTTGCTGTCTTGCAGGAGGTAGCCGATGGGATCGGCGCAATATTTCTTGTATATGGTGGTGAGCTGCTTGCGGTCGATGGGTTCGAAAGTCTTGCCTTTATAATATATAGGTGTGGTGGCATTGCCCTTCTTCAAGGCTATGGCGGTAAAGCTATAGTCGCCGTCCTTGTCGTAAGCCTTGAGAATCAGACCGGGCAGACCTCCCAACTTCCATGGACCATTGTCCAGGGGAATATCTTCGGCATACCATGCTGTCCATGATCTGCCCTTGAAAGCGGCCACGGCCTGATGGCAGGGATAACCACAGATGGTGTCGGTACTGTCGGTGGGTTGCCAATCGATGTTTTCGATAGGCTCTACGCACAGGTATCGGTCGGCGGCAAAAAAGTCGAGATAGGCTGTCTTGCCTTGCTGGGGATAGTTCTTGTATAGTTTCCAGTTGATGGTGCCAGAATTACCCGAGAAGTTGCTTTCTATACCTTTCTTCATGTTGCTGTAGATGAGCGAGTCTCTTTGGAAGATGGGGTAGCTGTAGAAGGCCGAATAGAGGTTGCCTATTTGCAGCAACATTTGCTCTGTAATGCGGTTAGTGTTGGTGCCTTGCTTATTATGATTGCCGTATACATAGCTGAGGTCGTAAATGACTTGATACTTCTCTTGGTCGATGGAATCGCCCATACCGATGGACGATTCGTCGAACACATTAACGCCTTGGGCTTGGAGCATACAGGCATGGGCCAATGCCAACCAAGTGATGAATAATGCTTTTTTCATTGTCATGATGTTTTATAATGTTCTTTGCTGTTTGTCTGTATTCTGAATACAAAGGTAAGGTATTTAACTGATGAAGTCGCATAATAATGTTACTGAGATGTTATGATGGTGTGTCTGGTTCTATTATTATCTTATTACGTTCCTTGGCTTTTAGCGATTTTATCCGTACCTTTGCACCATGAACAAGAACATAAATCTAAAAATCGTGTGGGCGTTGTGCGGAATGGCCATCCTGTTGCTTTTCTGCACACAGGCATACTGGCTTTATAACCAGTATCAGTATAGTTTAGACAAGACAGTGGGCCAGTTCAAGGAAGACTGCGACCAGATGTTCAGGGATGTGTTCAAGACATATAAGCTGCAGGCCGACAAAGGACATAAAAAGCACACGTTCAAAACCAAGATAGAAACCAAGTTTGATACGAAGAAGGTGCAGAAGTCTGTTACTACGCTTAGCTTTTGGGATAACAAAAAATATTTAGGCAAGGTGCAGAAAATAGGCATTACCAGTGATGATGCCTATGAGCTATACTCGCGCTATGCCGCCTTTAGGGAGCATAAGCCCACAGCCGCAACTTATCAGCCATACCTGGATAAAAAAGGGTATGGCAAGATAGAGGGCTTTAGGCAAGTAAAGTATCCAGACGTATTTCTTGATAGCCATTTTGAGGTGACGGGACAATGGACGAGAACCGTAACAGTTCGTTATCAGACCAATCCTATGTTTCGACAAGGCATTGCTTTCGAGGTGATGATGTCGCCTGTGCCAGTTCTGAGATCCATGCTCTGGCAGTTGATAGGTAGTTTGCTGCTCTTTGTGATATTGGTGGGATGCCTTTATTATCTCGTCAAGACCATCGTGGTGCAGAAGCGTATTGATGCCATTCGCCATGCTTTCCTCAAAAACATGATTTATGAGATGAAACAGCCTTCGAACAATAAAAATAGCGATGAATCCGCAATTTCTATCGGCTCCATCGCTTTTTATTATACCCAAAACGAACTGCGTTGTGCCCACGAACGTGTCATAGTCACCTCTCGACAAGCCGAAATATTAAGGATGTTGGCCACGCATCCTAACCAACTGGTGGAGCGAGAAAGCATCCTCAACGAGGTATGGGGCGATGACTCTTATTCCAATTCCTTGGCTCTGAATGTGCAGATAACCTATCTGCGCCGAGCCCTCAGCTCGGATGCCTCAGTGAGTATCGAGGCGGTCATCAAGAAGGGATATATCTTGCGCACACCTACATTGCCTTGATTTGTTCCTTGGCTTTGCTCGTCAGCCGTGCTTTTTAATTATCTTGTTTTCAACTGTGCCTTTGCTTTGGTGATGAGTTTCTCCTTCTCTGTTCCCTCTTTCATTTTCGGTGCTTTCTGCAGGAAGATTCGAAGATACAGGCGTGCCTTCAGATCGTCACCATCGGCCATATACATTTGAGCGGCATTGTAATAGTTGAGTGGGTTGTCGCTATCGTCGTATTCGATGCATTGGGCGAAAGCATGTCCCGCATTTCCGAACTTTCCTTTATCGTAGTAAAGTTCTGCCAGTTGCTGGTTGATGTAGAGCGCACGTTCTCGTGGGTAGGCAACTTCTATAGAACGGTTCAGGTGCTGAATGGCTAACTCCTGATATTCTTCTTTTTTTGCTTCCTGCTCTGACTTGCAGGCGTCAGCCAGCTTCTTGTAGTCCATTCCCAAGAAGTATAGGCTGTTCATGGTTGGGTCGTCTTTCAGGTCTACAGCTCTTTTCAGATAAGGTAGTGCCATTTGGAATTTCTCTGTGTTGTAGTAGCAAAGTCCTAACACAAAGTTTGATTCATAATTATCGAATCCATCGGCTATAAGCTTCTTGTAATAAGGTATTGCCTGTTCGTATCTGAATTGCAGAAACAGCGAGTAGGCAAGCTCTTTATTGATGAGGATGTTGGTGGAATCCTGTTTCTGTACATACGATAAGGCGAAGGCCGAAACGTTTTCGGGCTCGTTGGAGTTGTTCCAGTGTGAAAGGAGTGTGGTAAACACCTCGCTGTCGTTGGGATACATTAGCCTGATACGAAGTCCCCAGTTGTCTATAGCTGACTTGTTGCCAAGGTTCAGATTAGTAAAGAAGAGCATTCTCATGTCCTCGTGGTTGAGGCTGTCTTTGGGGATACTGTCCATACAGGCGATGGCTTTCTTGTTGTCACCGCGCATTCGGTAACAAGAAGCCAACTTGCGTAATACAGGCAAGTCGCCGGGATGGGTGTTGAGATGTTGTTGATAAAACCCGATGGCATGCTGAGAGTCGTGCTCGGCCATGCAACTGTCGCCCTGGCTCACGAGTGCTGAACGTACAGGATGCTCGTTCTTGCCCTGCATTGTGAGGGCCAGAACGAGAATGTATGTTATTAATAATGTTTTTCTCATATTTTATTTATTAGCATTGGTTAGTGCTTCCTTCAGGGCTTCTATACCTGGGAAGCCTGTGTGCTGGTAGATTTTGTGCCCCTGCTTGTCGATGATTACGTAGGTAGGAATGGCATCAAAATTGTACAGCTTGCTCAACTCGGTGCTTTGGGGATTGCTGATACGAGTGTGAATGCCATGAATGTCGGGTATCATCTCGTTCCACTTGTCGATAGGCGAGGTGGCATCGGCAATGTATATGTAAACTATGTCTTTCATTTCTTCTTTGATAGGCTTGATGGATTTCATGGCAGCACGGCATGGCATACACCATGTGTTCCAGAAGTCGATGAGGATGGTCTTGCCCTTGTAGGGAGCGATGAGGGTTTCGATAATCTTTCCGGCGGCCATCTTCTCGGGTATGTCGACGATGGAGAATGTGCCCTTGGCGGCAGCTTCTTCCCTCAACTTCTTCGAGGCTTCGGCGTCGGCTTTCGCTTTTTGAGCTACTTGTTCATTCTTGGCCAGCAACAATTGTAATACGGGCTGGCAGGTAATCTCGGTTTTGGCGGTCTGGAGTTCTTCCTCGCTGAGCGGTGTGTTGGGGGCTGGCATGAAGGGATTGCTGCTGGTAAGTTTTTTGCCGTACTTGTCGGCCTTGATCAGGTTGTCGCTCAGCTCGTCATTGATAATGTGTATGCCGAGAGGCTTATTGTCCAGTTCGCAGTAATAGGGATAGTAACGCTGATTGACTGAGCGAAGGATGGACATTTTGGACAGTCCCTTAAAATAGGACGCCGAGTCGATGGGTGTTTCTAAGTTCTTTTGGGCTGTGCTGTCTTTGCTTATCATATTGCTCATGCTAAGGTATGTCTTGTAGCCCAAGAGGTGGCCTATGTAGTTGATGTCGAGTTGCACACGGGCATAAGTTTTGCAGGCTTTGCTCACCGCAGCCTTGTCGATGGCCTTCTTGTTGGCTTGATAAGTATCGACGATGAACTGCTTGTATTGCAGGGGTGTCATGCCTCTTATGTCATCGAAGAATGTTCGACCACTCGTCTCCAGATTGTCTTTGACGGTTTGCAACTCGGTGCAGAGGGCGGCATAGTCGCCATCAAATTTCACATTTGTAGAGTCGAGAGTGATGGTCAGCTTTCCTTCTGGAACCATGATGATGGGGATTGCTCGCTTGCCTATCTTCAGGTCTGCCTGGGTAGGCAGCACCAGATTTTCTGTGATGGCGAAGCCCTGTGTGCCATCGGCGTTCTTTCGCAGTTTGGTGTCGTAGGGACCGCCACGAAACGCTCCGTTGTATAAAATTATGCGCACGCGTTCCCTGGATCCAGGAGTGTAGTGGTCGAAGATGACATTTATTTGCGATGGACCGAAGTGGGGTGAAGTCGGTGGCAAAGTAATGGTGTTGTCCTTGGCCTGTGCGGTGAAACCGAATGAAAGAGCCAGGGCCAGAAACAAGAGATGGCGACAGAAGGTCGCCTTGCAGTAGTTGAATTGTGTCATACGAAATGTTGTTTTATGTAATAATTTGCAGCTACAAAAATAAGTATAATCTTGCAAACTTGCAAACGAATATTACAACAATGAGTGTCGGTATGTCTTGGTTATCAGGTGCTTAAACGTGATATATAACCATACAATTCTCTTTTTTGTAATCGAATTACGCTTCACGGCTTATCACAGCCTCGAAGGAATCTACCTCGCAGTCACTCTTGATGCGCGACTTTCTTACTCTTATATTAGCCATCGAATATTGCATGATTTGCATCACCTCCTCGTCAGTTTTACCCATGTGGTAGAGTATGCAGAAGAGGCAATGTGAGGGATTCAGATCGTAGCAGGCAAGCCGTTTACTGTATTTTTCGTCTATCATCCTGTAGCTGGCAAGTAGCTGCAGGATTCCCTGTTTGCCGATTTGACTGATGTTCTTGTTCTGTACCGCTTGCGAGTAGTATACGAGTCCCTGACTTATATCGGTCAGTTCGCCGATTTGTGTCTTGTACAATTCTATATCCTTGTCACGTCTTTTCAGTTTGCGTACTTGTGTGGTGATGTCATGATTCAGTTGCTCGCATCGTTCTGCAAGTGTTGCGTTCTCTACGTCTTTTAGCTGATGTAGCGAATGGTGTAGAGCGGCAATGGTGCTTTGGGCTTTTCGTATTCGCGAAACAGAAAGGTATGTCATTGTCAGCAATATGGCAAGCACGATGATGCTGGCTACAAGAATCCAGTTCTTCGCTTGCGCATATCGGTAGCTACTGTAACCTCCTTCATACATTAGCTTCACCTTTTGTTCCTTGTTTGCATTGCCTTGTCTTTCAATGACGGGTTCTGACTGATGTATTAGTTTGACGATGTTGTCGGCAGTCGTTGTGTCACCCAGGTGTAAGTACACAAAGTAAAACGGTATGAGATGTTCATATGCACCCAGGTACATGTAATTGTACAATTCGTCTATTTCCGGTTTATAGGTATTGAGAAATTTCTCTCCTTTTTGTGTCTTGCCGTATCTCCATAGAAAACGATACAGGTCCACTGAAGTCTTGTAATTTATACCACCGTAGTTATCTGCCAGATTGATGTAATCCATGATGACGGAGTCGGGAGTGTTTCCTTGTTCTATCAGTTTTTGAAAATAATAGTTGTACATAGGCCCTAATGTACTGTCCTTGTTCTCGGGAATGGAGTAAGCGATGTCGAAAGCTTCTTCTGCCAACTGCCGGTCTTGATTGTTCACGGCACGGTAGAGCGTCGCCCAGGCACGATGGGATATGTTGTGGCTTTGTCGTGCCTCGTCCTCGAGTTTTACGGTGTAGGAGTTGTCGTGAGTGATGCGGCACATTAGGTCGTAGAGGTCGAGTTTCTCCTTTTGACGCATGATGGAGCTATGTCTGCAGGCTTGCTTCAGTATTTGCAGCGTTTGTGTTGTGTCGTGAGTTGTGTTGAAAGTCATGGCGCCCTTATAATATAATGCACGCGCAAGCATAGGCTCATTGTTTTCTTTGGTAAAGATCTGTATGGCATCCTCAATGTCGGAATCTCGGCGCAATATATATACGCCTAAGATTTGGTATCTTATCTTGCAAGCCAGCAGTTTGTAGTACCCTTTGTTGTCGTTGCTGTCTGCTCTTTCCAAATATACCTTGGCTTGGGCGGGATAATAGTCAGCCATATCGTCTATTTCTTCGAACGAAAGACGATAGTGCGATGGAGTACAGCCGACAATGAAGGCCAGCAACAGGGAAAATAGAAATAATATGACCGTTTTCTTCATTCTGCATGCAAAGGTAAACATTCTTCCCGAAAATCATGTACAGATAGAGAAGAAACTTGTGCATTTTTTGCACAAGTTGACTTTTCGTCTAATTCTTGACTCTTGTAAATGTAATCGCACGTGACATCAAACGAACCACTTCTTTCAGTTCATTGTAATTGTCTAAGCGCTTCTGGTTGATGGCATAACCCTTGATGATGTATTGCTTCAAGATAGAATTAGCCCATTGACGGAATCTGGTACCATTGATAGACTTTACACGATAGCCTACGGAGATAATGACATCCAGATTATACATTGTTGTTTCGTAGGTTTGGTCTCCGTCAATACCCATATGTGCAAATTTTGCACATGTGATATTTGGGTCGAGTTCACCTTCTTTAAAACAGTTATTGACATGTCGTGAAATCACAGTTCTGTCACGGCCAAACAACTCTGCCATTTGGCTTTGTGTAAGCCAAACGGTATCATTTTCTAATTTTACATTCAGCTCTATGTTGCCCTCTGGGGAACGATAGATTTCGATGGAAGAATTTCTCTGCTCCATACCTTTCATTATTTAAATGTCCTAATTCTGGTATCCAATTTTTGGATAATTCAGCAAAGATACGATAATTATCTGATTCCTACAAGGTTTTCATGTATTTTTCCTGCTTTTTTGATGAAACTTGTAAAAGATAGAAATGGTTTTGTCTTAAGGAAAGCATTCGCTCTTGTGGCTTTTTCTACCTATACCTATATTTATAAATGAGATTGCAGCGTTTTTTTAGAATTTTATGGTAGATGCGTAACATCAGCTTTTCATCAAACTGCATGAAGAGAGATAGGAATGTTGTGTCATGATACTGAACAATATGTTAATCAGATATGCTTAATCGGTTAAAAACGTAGAGAAAAATGGATTTTTGAGGAATAAAAGAAAGAAAAAAGTTGGCTTTTCGTCCCGATTTTATTAAATTTGCAGGCGATAAGACAGCATATTGCTAAGCTAATAACTAAACTCTATAACGTAAATGATGAAGTACAAGAAGATGGTTCTTACTATGGCAGTTGGAGCCTTGTCGGCAACAATGACGGCACAGACTGCACCACAACTCAATGCCAACAACATTGAGGAAGTGATCAAGGCAATGACTTTGGAAGAGAAAGCACAGCTCTTAGTGGGAGGTGGCAACGATGGATTCGTAGGAAGCGGAGCCATGTTGGGACACCAGAAGAAGTTTGTTCCTGGTGCTGCAGGAACAACAGTGGCTATTCCGCGTTTGGGAATTCCTGCTACTGTGCAGTGTGATGGTCCGGCAGGAGTGCATATAGATGCGCATCGCGAGGGCGACAGCCGTAACTATTATGCCACAGGTTTCCCCGTAGGAACCTGTCTGGCCTCTACCTGGAACACCGATTTGGTGCGCAAAGTGGGCGAAGCCATCGGTAATGAGACCTTGGAGTATGGCTGTGATGTGGTTTTGGGACCAGGCATGAACCTGCATCGCAATCCGCTTTGTGGCAGAAACTTTGAGTATTACTCTGAAGACCCTGTTGTGACAGGTCTTATAGGAACAGCCTTTGTGCTCGGTGTGCAGAGTCAGGGTGTGGGCGTGAGTGCCAAGCATTTTGCTGTGAACTCACAGGAAAGTGACCGTACCCGTGTGGATGAGCGTCTGAGTCAGCGTGCTTTGCGTGAGCTTTATCTCAAGGGCTTTGAGATGATGGTGCGCAAGAGTAATCCATGGACTATCATGTCGGCATATAATAAGATAAACGGCATTTATGCACAGGGCAACAAAGACCTCTTAACCAATATCCTGCGTGACGACTGGGGATATAAGGGAATCGTAGAGACCGACTGGATTGGTAAGCGTGAAGACCTGCCCGTAGAACAGGAGGTGGCTGCTGGCAACGACCTGATGATGCCGGGCTATCCTGCACAGGTGAAAGATATAGTAAACGCGGTGAAATCGGGCAAATTGGACGTAAATGACGTTGACCGCAACGTGCGCCGTATGTTGGAATACATCGTGAAGACTCCACGTTTCAAGGGATATAAATATAGTGGAGAGCCCGACCTCAAGGCTCATGCTGCCATTACCCGCCAGAGCAGCACCGAGGGTATGGTGCTCCTGAAGAATAATGCTGCTCTCCCTATCCGTGGCTTGAAGACGGTGGCTCTCTTTGGTGTCAACTCCTATGACTTTATGTCGGGTGGACTTGGCAGTGGAGCTGTCAATGTAGGCTATTCTGTAGATATGGTTACAGGATTGAAGAACATCGGTGTGGCTACTACTCCTCAGCTCACAGAGATCTATCAGAACTATGTGAAATATGCCAAGGCAAAGCTCAAGGCAGACAAGAACCCTATGATGTGGTTCCTCGATCAAGGACAGCCAAAGCTCGATGAAATCGAGATAACTGAGCGCTGTGTGGCCAATGAGGAGCCTAAGGCAGATGCCGCCATCATCACCATCGGACGTCAGGCTGGTGAGGGTATGGACCGCCAGATCAATGGTGAGTTCAACCTGAGTAAGACAGAGCAGGATATGATCTTCCGTGTTTCTGATGCCTTCCATGCCAAGGGCAAGAAGGTGATTGTCATCATCAACTCGGGATCTGTTATGGAAACAGCAAGCTGGCGCGACCGTGTGGATGCCATCCTCGTGGCTTGGCAACCAGGTATTGAAGGCGGTAACTCTGTGGCCGACATTCTGACAGGAAAGGTGAATCCATCGGGCAAACTGACCATGACTTGGCCTATTGCAGCAGTCGATCATCCTTCTACCGCCAACTTCGCCAAGGAGTATGATATGTACACCTATAAGAATATGGAAGGCTGGGGCAAGGGCAATATTCCTGGCGTTGACTTCAGCAATCATGAAGAAGACATCTACGTGGGCTATCGCTACTTCGACACTTTCAAGAAGGATGTGGCTTATCCTTTCGGCTTCGGTCTGAGCTATACTACTTTCGAGATGGGCAAGCCTTCAGTCAAGGCTAACGGCAAGAACATCGAGGTAAGTGTAACCGTCAAGAATACTGGCAAGGTTGCAGGCAAGCAGGTGGCACAGGTTTACGTCACAGCTCCTAAGGGTGCTTACGAGAAGCCTGCCAAGGAACTGAAAGCCTTTGGTAAGACCCGTGAGTTGAAGCCAGGCGAGAGCCAGACTCTGAAGATGACTCTTGAGAAGCGCGACTTGGCAAGCTTTGATGAAGCCAACAGTCAGTGGAAGGTTGATGCTGGCAATTATCTGTTCCAGGTGGGAACCGATGTGGAGAGCATCAAGGGAACTGCTACATTAAAAGTGGCTGAATACACCGAGAAGACAAGCAGTGCTTGTGCTCCTAATGTTCAGTTGAATTATCTGAAGCAGAAGTAATCTATGTACTCTGCCCATCGCATTGGGCAACTTTGCCCATAACGTTGGGCAGAGTTGTTCAATACGATGGGCAAAAATGCCCAATGTGGTTTAACGATTTTAGTTGACCACTTTTAGTTTTATTTGTAAGACGAGTTGACTCAGTTAAAACTTATTTATAATTCACGTTGACTTTCCTGAAACTTAGTCATATTTTTA
>CAVACC010000033.1:0-28084 GCA_963587495.1 Clostridia bacterium
CCCATTGGGCTGACTTGTCTTGTACGTTTTCCAAACAAGGCAATCGTGTCGTCATGAAAAAGGAGTATGTCATCAAGAACAGGCGAGTAGCCTTGAAGGATATTCCGGCATGGAACAAAATGGTTTCCGAATGGAATGATGCCTGCAACGAGCAAGTGGTTTTGCAAACTAAATAAGCAATGTTATACATTTTAAAGGTTGAACTATGAAACATGTGAGAATGATGGGAGTTGCTTTCTTCCTTTTGGCAATGCAACTCGTATGTTTGCCTGTTAAGGCTGACGACAAGGCTGATTACCTCAAGTTGGCTCAGAAAGTGCGTCAAGAAGTGTGGGACAATACTCCTGCTGACTTCAAGAAACGCACAGTGCCAGCGAAGTACAAGAACGAATCGGCTGTTATCCTCTCTTATTACCGGGAGTTGAGTACCGATTATTACCGTAAGGCAACAACGGAATTGTTTGTTAACCTCCGTCTGACACGTCAGATAGACTGCGAAGACATGGAGCGTATGCTGATACAACTCAACGACAAGAAAGCCTTGAAGGATTATTCTGAGTTTTCTTTCCGCACGAAATCAAAAAAGTGGGTAGGGGCATATCACAATAAGACCAATACCGTCCTGGGTATTCGTGTGTTGAAGAAAGACGGCAAGGTGCAAGTGGTCGACTTCGATGACTATGTGGATGTCAAGGAAGGTAAGAAAGGCAAGGACTTGAGCCAGAAGATTGCCGTGCCAGGATTGGAGGTCGGCGACTGTATTGACGTATTTTCTCTCGACCAGATTGACACGCAGGAACAGCGGTTGGATCCTTTTACTTTTTATTTTCGCCAAGACGAGCCGATTCTTTATAGCAGAGTGCATTGCGTGTTAGACCAAAGTTTGTCTACGGTTTATCGCTCGATGAATGGGGCTCCCGAATTTAAGCAGACCACGGACAAGGATAAAAACGCCGTGCTTGATTTTGTGATGGACCAACCTGTCGATGGAGAGCCGTCTGCTTGGTATAACTCTTCCTTGCAGTCTCCTTATGTTTTGATGTACATTACGCCCACTAAGTCGAAGACCATGGTGGTCGAGAAGGCCATGCGTCAGAAAGGTGTTCGAGCTAACCCTGATGTTGCGCCCATCCTACAAGATGACTGGAAGCTGATGAAGTCTTATGTTAGCAAGAACGGCTATTCGGCAGCAGGTCTTTCTGCGCAGAAACGCAGTGTGTATAAGTCGGCCAAGGATGAGTCGATGCCTGCCGACGAGAAAGCAGACCGTATTTATGCTTATGAATATGTTACTGGTGGAACAAGCCAAGAAGCCTTCAACCGTGTGCCCAACTTCTTGCGTAAGTTAGGGGTAGAAGTGGAAATGGGCATCACGACTGCTGTTGGCGAATTGCCTGTCGACAAGCTCATCAACTATAATTCTACCACTTGGTTCTTCCGCCTCAAGGGAACCAACCTGTATTATTTCCCTGGTACCTTTCCTAAGGTGGCATCGGACATCCCTTATAAGTTCCAGGGGCGTAAGGCATATATTCAGGATGTTGATGCGCCATTCGAAATCCCTGTAAGTACAGCTGCCACTAACAAGTCTGTCGTCACCATTAAGGTCAACATCGATGGTACCAAGATGAATATTCACCGCAGCATAGACTATTCTGGCGCACAGAAAGAATACGGACAAATGGTTAGCTCGCCAGATTATTATCTGTATGGTCCCGACCATCTTGCCGCTTTTTGGCGTTATTTGAAGTATGATGAGTCTGATCCTTATAGTGCTTTCTTGAAGAAAGATGCTTCCGTCATGAAGTCTGACTTTGCCGAGTACAAGCAAAAGGAGCAACCCGACCAGTTCAAGGAAGAGATAAAAGGCTATCATGAAGCGGAGCCAGTCAAGGTAAATGGTTATGGACTCGATTGTGTGGGCATCCGTAAGGACAGTGCCGATTTTGTCTATCATGTTGATTACGAGATGGAAGGATTGGTGAAACGTGCAGGAAGCAGCATGATGCTGGCTGTGGGCAAGCTGATAGGAGAGCAGATGAAACTGGAAGGCAATGACCGCATCCGCAAGGATCGTATCTGGCGTAAAATGGCATTTGCTGATGAGTGGAATATAGAGGTGGCTTTGCCCAAAGGCTATCAGGCTTCAGCTGAGTCATTGAAGAAACTGAATACCACCGTCAGCAACGATTGTGGCGAGTTTGCGGTGAAGGCAAGTGCCGGGGCTGGCAAGATCATCGTGCATGTAAGCAAGAGTTTCTTGCATCGTGAGGAACCTGTTGCCAACTGGGACAAAGTCTTGAAGTTGGTAGATGCTTGCAGTGCTTTCAATGAGAAACAAGTGGTGATCACCAAGAAGTAATTTGTTTTCGCTGTCACAACACAACTGTGATTTGCCGATCAAAATACACATGGTAAGTGACGCGTAAGGGGCAAAAACACAAAATAAGTAACTATTTATTTTGTTTTTTGCCCTTTTTGCTGTACCTTTGCACTAAAAATAGCAGACAGGCTGACTATTTTTCGTATAACAGAAACAATCGTAATAATATGGGAAAGATAATATTGACGGGCGACCGTCCAACAGGCAAGCTCCACTTGGGGCATTACATCGGCTCACTTCAGCGCCGAGTACAACTGCAGAATGCAGGCGACTTCGACAAGATGTTCGTGTTTATGGCCGATGTGCAGGCTCTTACTGACAATGCAGACAACCCAGAGAAGATACGTCAGAACATCACCGAAGTGGCTCTCGATTACCTCTCTGCAGGCCTTGATCCACAGAAGTGCACACTCTATATTCAGAGTATGATTCCTGAGCTTGCCGAGCTCACCACCTATTTGATGAACCTCATCAGCGTATCTCGTGTTCAGCGCAACCCAACGGTGAAGACAGAGATCAAGATGCGCAACTTTGAGGCCAACATTCCTCTTGGCTTCTTCTGCTATCCAGTAAGCCAGGCTGCTGACATCACAGCCTTCAAAGCTACAACCGTTCCTGCGGGTGAAGACCAGGAACCAATGTTGGAGGTAACACGTGAGTTGGTGCGCCGTTTCAACCAGATTTACGCTCCTGTGCTTGTAGAGCCGGAGATCATGCTCCCTGAGAATGTGGTTTGCCGTCGTCTTCCAGGTACCGATGGCAAGGAGAAGATGAGTAAGAGTCTTGGCAACTGTATCTATCTGAGCGACGACGAGAAGACGGTATGGAAGAAGGTGAAGAAAATGTCGAACGGTGCTCCACGTATGAGTATGGAAGAACCAGGACATCTGGAGTGCAATGCCGTGTTCACTTATCTCGAGGCATTCTCTACCCCTGAGGACTTTGCAGAGTTCTGGCCAGAGTTCCAGAATCTCGACGAACTGAAGGCTCAGTATGTGAAGGGAGGCATCGGTGACGGAACCTGTAAGAAATTCCTCAACAGTGTGCTCAACAAGATGCTTACTCCTATCCGTGCCCGCCGTCATGAGTACGAGCAGGATATTCCTGAGGTGTTCAACATCCTGAAGAAGGGCAGTGAGGATGCCCGTGCCTTTGCAGCTCAGACCATGGACGAGGTTCGCAAAGCCATGCGTATCGACTACTTCAGCGATGCAGCTTACATCGAGGAGCAGGCAGCGAAGTTTAAGATTTAATGAATAGGAAAATATTACATTTAGCGGTACCGTCGATAATCAGCAATATCACGGTACCGCTTTTGGGTTTGGTGGATGTCGCCATTGTCGGTCATATCGGCGATGCGTCTTATATCGGAGCCATCGCTGTGGGCTCGATGCTCTTCAATGTCATCTACTGGTTGTTCGGCTTCCTGCGCATGGGAACCAGCGGAATGACCTCGCAGGCATTGGGAAGACGAGACTTTTCCGAGGTGCAGCGACTCCTGGTGCGCTCTCTGAGTATCGGTGTGGGGATAGGTCTGCTGTTCTTTATCCTTCAGCGATGGATGATCGGATGCGGACTGTGGGCGATGTCACCCGAGGCGGATGTCGTGGAGTTGGCTCGCAGATATTGCTATGTCTGCATCTGGGGTGCTCCCGCTGTGCTTGGACTTTATGGATTCACGGGTTGGTTTATCGGTATGCAGAACACCCGCATCCCGATGGTAGTGTCGCTGACGCAGAATGTGGTGAACATCATCGCTTCGCTGATGCTTGTCTTCGTCTGCAGGATGACGGTAGAAGGTGTGGCACTCGGAACGGTCATCGCCCAATGGTGGGGACTTCTGATGGCTTGTGTGCTCTATCGCCTCTACTATCGCAGATTGGGCAAGTATGATTATCGTCACCATATCTTTGATCCCGAACCACTGAAACGATTTTTCTCGCTCAACAGGGACATATTTCTCCGTACCGTATGTCTGGTGGCAGTGAATCTTTTCTTTACGGCAGCAGGTTCCCGCGAGAGTACGCTGGTGTTGGCTGTCAACACCTTGCTGATGACGCTTTTCACCATCTTCTCTTATTTTATGGATGGCTTCGCCTATGCGGCAGAGGCATTGAGTGGCAAGTATTATGGAGCAGGAAACAGGGTGGCGTTCCGGGAAGTAGTGAAGAGAACGATGATGTTCGGTGTAGGCGTAGCCGTCGGTTTCACCTTATTATATATAATAGGTGGCGAGAACTTTCTCTCGTTACTCACAAGTGATGAGAAGGTAATAACGGCATCCGGTGCGTATTTCTGGTGGGCAGTGCTGATTCCCTTGTCGGGCATGTCGGCATTCGTCTTTGACGGCATCTTTGTCGGTATCACCAAGTCAAAGTCGATGCTCTGTTCCACCGCCATTGCCTCAGCTTCGTTCTTCGTTCTGTTCTTCGTTCTGCATCCTTTACTGGGCAATCATGCCTTGTGGTTGGCCTTCGTTCTCTACCTTCTGTTACGAGGTGTAGTATTGTTCGTCATTTACCGCGGCCAGCTGCGTTAAGTGGCGGAGTATGTTCTTATAGAATATAATATTAGAAATAACGTACATTATTCTTTAAAAATTGCACACTGAAATATGGTGTGCGCATTTTTCCGCAAAACAACATTAATATAGTTTAAATCTCGGCTGATAATTCTTTTTAGTTAGCTTATTTTATTAATTTCGCACAGCAAATTTAAAAGAACATCAGCAGATAAATGACAGCTCAGGAATATTATCTACAGGGCAATGCCTATCGCAAACAAGGTGATTACAAGCATGCTCTCGATTGCTATATGGAAGCCATAGCCCTTGACCCCGACAGCCCTGCCGTCGTAGCCAAGGAAATGCTCGATAATATCCTCGGCTTTTATTGTAAAGACTATTATAACCCATGACAAAGAATAAAATTTTAGGGGCAATTGTGGTAGATACAGAGCGATGCAAAGGTTGTGCGCTCTGTGTGGAGGCCTGTCCTCACGATGTCATAGCGCTTGCCGAAAAGAAGGTGAACGTGCATGGCTATCGTTACGTAGAACCAGCGCATGCCGAGGCTTGTGTAGGCTGTACCTCGTGTGCCATCGTGTGCCCGGACGGTTGTATCACCGTTTATCGCAAAAAGGAGGAAATCTAACAATGGCAGAACAAGAAGTAACACTTATGAAAGGCAATGAGGCTATCGCCCATGCCTGTATACGATGTGGAGCAGATGGCTTCTTTGGCTATCCCATCACTCCACAGACAGAGATCATTGAGACCCTTGCGCTCCTCAAGCCTTGGGAGACGACAGGTATGGTTGTGCTCCAGGCAGAGAGCGAGGTAGCCTCTATTAATATGGTGTACGGAGGAGCCGGAGCCGGAAAGCGTGTGCTTACCACTTCGTCGAGTCCTGGTGTGGCTCTCATGCAGGAAGGCATCGCCTATATGGCAGGTGCCGAAGTGCCTGGCGTTATCGTCAATGTGCAGCGTGGCGGTCCAGGACTTGGAACCATCCAGCCTTCGCAGAGTGACTATTTCCAGGCTACCCGTGGAGGAGGCAATGGCGACTACAACGTGATCGTACTTGCCCCGGCGTCGGTACAGGAAATGGCCGACTTCGTAGACTTGGCTTTCACCCTGGCTTTCCGTTATCGCAATCCTGCCATGATCCTGAGTGATGGCGTCATCGGACAGATGATGGAACGTGTGGTGTTGCCACCGATGAAGCCCCGTCGCACCGAGGAGGAAATCGCGCGCGAGTGTCCTTGGGCAACTATCGGCAGAAGCAAGGACCGCCAGCCCAACATCATCACCTCGCTCGAACTCAAGCCAGAGGTGATGGAGCAGCGCAACCTACATCTGCAGCAGAAATACCAAACCATACGCGAGAAAGAAGTGCGTTATGCTACTGAGCATATCGAAGATGCCGACTATGTCATCGTGGCTTTCGGAAGTGCCGCCCGTATCGCAGAGAAGAGTATCGAGGTTGCCCGTCAGCAAAGCATCAAGGTAGGACTTTTCCGTCCCATCACCCTATGGCCTTTCCCGGAGAAGCAGCTTCATGAACTTGCTCAGCGCTGCAAAGGCATACTCGTAGCCGAGATCAATGCCGGACAAATGGTACAAGACGTGCGTCTGGCAGTCAATGGAAAAGTCCCCGTAGAACATTTCGGACGCTTGGGAGGAATCGTTCCTGAACCCGAAGAAATCGTTGAGGCTGTAAAACAACTTATCAGCAATACTCAAAGTACAAAATAATGACGAACAATATCATATCACCAGAAAACCTGGTTTATAAGAAACCTACACTGATGAACGACACCCCGATGCATTACTGCCCGGGCTGTTCTCATGGTGTGGTGCATAAGCTCGTGGCCGAGGTAATCGAGGAAATGGGAATGGAAGACAAAGCCGTGGGTATCTGCCCTGTAGGATGTGCCGTCTTTGCCTATCGTTACCTTGACATCGACTGGCAGGAAGCAGCTCATGGACGAGCTCTTGCCTGTGCCTCAGCAGTAAAACGTCTTTGGCCCGACCGCCTCGTCTTTACCTATCAGGGTGATGGCGACCTGGCTTGTATCGGAGCCTGCGAAACCATCCATGCCCTTAACCGTGGTGAGCACGTAGCAGCCATCTTTATCAACAATGCCATCTATGGCATGACGGGAGGACAGATGGCACCGACAACACTGCTTGGACAGAAAACCTCTACTTGCCCTTACGGACGTCAGCCCGACCTTCATGGTTATCCACTCAACATTACCGAACTGGCATCACATCTTCAGGGAACCTGCTATGTGAGCCGTCAGAGTGTGGAAAGCGTAGCCAGCATCCGCAAAGCCAAGAAAGCCATCCGCAAAGCTTTCGAGGCAAGCATGAAGGGACTTGGTTCCAGTCTTGTGGAAATCGTCTCCACCTGCAACAGCGGTTGGAAACTTTCACCTGTCGAAGCCAACAAGTGGATGGAGGAGCATATGTTCAAGGAGTATGTGAAGGGAGACCTGAAGGATACGACGGGACTGTAAGTGAAGAATGAAGAGTGAAAAATTCATTTGCTCTTCCCTAAAACAAATAGAAACAAATGAAGACAGAAATCATTATATCCGGTTTTGGTGGACAGGGCGTCCTCTCTATGGGAAAGATCCTGGCCTACTCAGGACTGATGGAGGATAAGGAGGTTACGTGGATGCCAGCCTATGGACCCGAGCAGCGAGGCGGAACAGCCAACGTGACAGTCATCGTGAGCGATGAGCGCATTTCATCGCCTATCCTCAGCCATTACGATGTGGCCATCGTGCTCAACCAGCCGTCGCTCGATAAGTTTGAGCCCAAGGTGAAGGCTGGAGGAATCCTTATTTATGACGGTTATGGAGTCATCAATCCGCCACAGCGCAAGGACATTACCGTCTATCGCATTGATGCCATGGACAAGGCTGCCGAGATGAAGAACTCCAAGGTGTTCAACATGATTGTACTTGGAGGACTGCTCAAGGTTTGTCCGGTAGTAAGCACCGACGGACTGAACAAGGCTCTCTACAAGTCGTTGCCTGAGCGTCATCACGCCATGATTCCGCTCAACATGCAGGCTGTGGAAGAAGGAATGAAGATTATCGAAAAACAAGATTAATCAAGCACTCAACTCAACTTTCGCATGTTCAGAAGTTAAAGAAGTCTTTTCTGGAGTTAAGAAGTTAAGGAGTTTTTTTAGAGTCATGAAGAAGATATTGAATCCTTATTTAGGCAAACCGGAATACAACTGTGTATGTTGTGCTCCAGGCAATCCTGTGGGATTGCATCTCGAGTTTTGGGAAGATGGCGATGATGTGCTCACAGTCTGGACTCCAGGTGTTAACTATCAGGGATGGGTGAACACCCTTCACGGAGGCATCATCGGAATGCTGATGGACGAAGTGGCAGGATGGGTAATCAACCGTAAGCTTCAGACTACAGGCGTAACGATGCAGCTCAATGTGAAATATAAGAAGCCTGTTCTTACCTCAGATACTCAGATTATGGTTCGTGGACATATAGCCAGCCAGCGTCGCAACATAGTCACCATTCATCTTACCCTTGAGAATTCAGCAGGCGAGATTTGCGACGAGGGTGAAGCCGTTTACTTTACTTTCGGTCCGGATAAAGCCAGGGAAATGGGATTCGATGGCTGCAAGGTGGAGGGAGAAGAGTAATGATATGCGGTTGTCAAACGACTGATATTTAACTGAAGTTTCGCAGGTATCTTCCACACGCCCTGAAAAGATAGAAGTTCATAGCCCACGGCTAAGTACATAAGCAGCACGCCCTGAAGGGGCAGAAGCTCTTAGCCCAGGGCAACGCCCTGGGTTGTTTTGTGCACAAACTTGTCGCCCTGTAAGGGCAAAAGCTTTAAAACTTTAGACAATACATAAAGCTTTTGCCCTTACAGGGCGCCTTGCTGACTGCCATTATACCCAGGGCGCTGCCCTGGGCTAAGAGCTTCTGCCCTTTCAGGGCGTGTAGGGCAAATATACGAAAGTGGACTCAGTACTTAAAAATCCATCTTCTGCAGCAATTCTGCGAAATCGTCGATGATCCAGTCGGCTGAGGCAAGTTGCTCGCGGGTTCCGTTGCCATATGTCACGGCGCATGCCTTGCAACCAGCGTTGTGCGCCATGTCCACATCGAATGTCATGTCGCCAACGACCAAGGCTTCTTCTATTTCTCCATTCATCTCTTTCAGAGCCCGCCATACCATGTCGGGGGCAGGCTTCACATGCTCCACATCGTCGCCCGCCACTATAGAGGTGAAGATGTTGTCGAGCGCCATCTGCCTGACATAGCCGTCGAGCGAACAATGGCTGCGGCTGCTTGCCACGCCCAGTACGAAGCTGCGTCGATGAAGTTCACGGAGCGTTTCTATCACATGAGGGAAAGGCTCGACGATCATGGTTTCCTTGTTCTTCATGAATATCTCGCGATAAGTGGCAGCACAAGCTTCCCCCTCCTCAGCGCTCATGCCAAAGAGTGCCACAAAGGCCTCGTCGAGCCGAAGTCCGATCGTTTTGGCGCAAGCCTCGTCCGACTTCACCTCGAGTCCTCTTTCCCGCATCGTGTCCTGCAGGGTCTTCACTATCAGCCGTTGTGAGTCGCCGATAGTCCCGTCAAAATCAAAAATGATGTATTTCATTGTTTCTCTTCCATTATGATCGCTTTTATCATGTTGTTGCGTGCCACATCTGGTTTCAACGCCACATCCAAAGGCATGTTGTCCGGAGTAACCTGAATCACTCTGTCGAAGCCAGCATCCAGCATCGCCTGCCTGTCGCTCACGCCACCCGATACAAGCCATATTTTCTGATTGGTAACATGCTCAAGGATTCTTTGTGGCAGTTTCCCCATCAAGGTCTGCCGGTCGCTATGTCCTTCGCCTGTAATCACAAGGTCAGCATTCTGAATCAAGGCGTCAAACCCAATTTTCTCTAAAAGAAGCTCAGCCCCAGGACGAGCCTTGGCATTGAAATATTGCAGGAAGGCGTAGCCCAAACCACCGGCAGCACCAGCTCCCGGAGCCTCACTCCTGTCATAACCGAAATGCTTGGCGCTCACCTCGGCAAACTTCCGCGCACGGGCATCCAGCATTTCCGCCATCTTAGAGTCTGCTCCCTTTTGAGGTGCAAAGACATGAGCCGCGCCGTTCTCGCCGCAAAGAGGATTGGTAACGTCCGAAGCCAGAACAAAGCTGCATTCCCTGCGTATCGTCTTCCAGTCGTCGCCCATAGCCTTGAGCATTCCGATACCGCAATCTGAAGTGGCACTGCCGCCCAATCCCACGATGAAATGGGTCACGCCCCGGCGATAGGCATTCACGATCATCTCGCCCACGCCCCAGGACGTAGCCTTCATCGGGTTGCGCTGTTCGGGCTCTATCAAAGTCAGGCCTGCTGTCTGCGCAATCTCGATAATAGCAGTATTGTCCACTATTCCGTACTCAGCCTCCGTCCATCGCATTAGGGCATCATGAGCATGAATCCTCACCCGTTCACCCTTCATTGCCGAGAGAAAGGCATCGAGCATTCCCTCGCCCCCATCACTCATTTCGAGGGTTATGATTTCGGGAGCCGACAAAGCTCCTGCTATTGTGTCATTCACCTCCCTGCTCGTAAGGCAACCCTTATAAGAGTCGCATGCTATGACAATCTTCCGATATCCACTTCTCATCATATCTTTGTTGATACAATTGAATGCTTTTCATCGTGTCATGTCATTCCTGGTAGAACTGCGTGAACACCTTGACGCAGAACTCATGGTCGGCAGTGCTTCCAGTCTCGCGGCAGCTGTGCATGGCAAGGATGGCATTTCCCATGTCGACACCACGCAGCGGAATGGAAGAGGCAAGGATGTTGCCCAATGTGCTTCCTCCTGCCACATCACTGTGGTTCACAAAGCGCTGGCAAGGCACACCTGCCTTCTCGCACAGGCCGGCAAAGACCGATGCAGAATAAGCGTCGCTGGCATACTTCTGAGCAGCATTAAACTTGATGACCGGTCCGCCTCCCAGCATAGGATGGTTGGTAGGGTCGTATTTCTCGGAGTAGTTGGGGTGCCATGCATGGGCATTGTCTGCCGAAATCATGAAGGCACGCTCCACAGCCTGATAATAAGCCTCCTCGGTTCCGCTCTGAGCCAGGGCGATGCGCTTGAGCATATAGGAGAGGAAAGGACTTCCGGCTCCCTGCTTGGTCTGCGAGCCCGTCTCTTCGTTGTCGAAGATGGCAAGCACCTGTGTGGTGTCGGTGGGTTGTGAAGCCAACAGCGCCTCAAGTCCGGCAAAGCACATAGACAAGTCGTCGAGTCTTCCCGAAGAGATCAACTCATTGTGCGCGCCAAAGGTGCAGGCAGGAGTGGCATCGGCCAGATAGAGGTCGAAGTCGAGAATGTCCTCGCGAGCCACGGTCTGCTGCTTGTTCAGTTCCTCAAGGATGATGTTCATCAGCAGGTTGCCTTTCTCCAGCTCGTCGTTGATGATTCCCAGGATAGGAAGTACATCTTTCTGTCGGCTCAGCTTCACCCCGTCGTTCACCTGTCTGTTGAAGTGAATGGCCAGGTTGCTTATCTGCAGCAATGGGCGCTTCACGTGCAGCAGAAGGGTAGTGGGGCTCATCACGTCCTTACCCTTCACGATGACTCTTCCTGCGAGGGTGAGCGGACGGTCGAACCATGTCGACATGATGGGGCCTCCATATACCTCGGTGTTGAGTTTCACGATGCCTCCCTCGCAGTCTATCTCTGCATGAGGCTTGATGCGGAATGTGGGTGAGTCGCAATGGGCACAAATCATGTGGAATCCAGTTTCTGCCAGGGCTTTTCTGCCTATCTGGAAGGCATAGATAGAGGAATCGTTCTTGGTGACAAAAAACTTGTCGCCGGCCTTTACCGTGCCTAAGGCCTCGGTAGTGTCAATGCGGCGATAACCATGTTGCTGCAACTCATCAGTAAGGTTCTTGACAGCCAGGAAATTGACTGGCGAAGCGTCGAGAAATGACAATAATCTCTTGATCATGTTTTATTTTGTTTTCGTTAATTCTATCTTGGGTTTATATGTATACCTTATTAATTATACTGCAAATTTACAATAAATACCCCACAAAACAACCTAATGGGCGAAAAAGAAATCCTTTATAACATTTATTAAGTTGGAGCTCGGCCATTTTAGACTACCTACTTGTTGTACCTCATAGTCAAATGGAATGCTAACAGCCGACAGCCTTGTCAGTAAAGTATAATTATTTTAAACTTTGCTGACACCTTTGACATTGGCCTGCGACAGAACTGGCAACAAAAGGACTGCATCGTGAACTGGCACGTATCTTGCACTATCCATCCGTGAAAGCGGAAAGCTACAAGACGATGACAATCAATGAGTTGGCTGAGTCTTGAGACTCGAGGTTATCAAACAAAAGTGAATAATAAACAAAAGTATAACAAATAGAAATCCCGACGGAGTCGCAAGACACCGAGAGGACGAGTAAAAGAAAATTGGAGGTTTTTAATTATGTTATTAGCTCGTAGAAATAATGATTCTAATTGGTTGAGTAATTGGTTTGAGGACAATTTCTTTGACACCGACTTGATGCCACGCATGAATGTCGCTACAGCTCCTGCCACCAATATCAAGATGAACGATAAAGCCTACACCATGGAGGTTGCTGCTCCTGGCTTGAAGAAAGAATGGGTTCGCGTCAATCTCGACAATGACGGCAATCTCTGCATCGCCATTGAGAACAAGATGGAACATAAGGATGAAGACAAGCACGAGCACTATCTGCGTCGTGAGTTCTCTTACAGCAACTACCAGCAGTGTTACACCTTGCCTGAGGATGCCGATCGTGAGCATATCTCTGCAAAGGTAACTGACGGTGTTCTTGAGGTTGAGATTCCAAAGCTTACTCCTAAGGAAGAGGCTAAGACAACCAAGAAGATCGAAGTAAAGTAATGTGAATTTTCATAAGTTGATGATTTTACATAAATGATGAGGGCAGATTCCAAGTGGGTTTGGAGTCTGCCCTTTTTTGCGTAAAATAAGAAAAAAGTAGTAAGAAAGCTTGTGTATAAATATTCATCAGCTTGCTATACTTAACTGTGAAAAATAAAAAATGCAGTTAGGAAAAAATTTTTCCCCAGTTGGGTGGATTCTGTATTTCAGTTGGGAAATCCTTTTTTAGCTATTATTGTATGAATATACGGTATAAATATACGTCGCAATGCGTCGTTGGGTTTAGCTTATGACTAAGTACTTTTCTGGGGGCGTACAGGATGTGACTGATGACACTTCCTTCTAATTTATACTAAAAAATCATTTTAGATTATTCACGACACAAATAATCTTTGTACTTTTGCACATCGAAAAGCTTGTGGGCATTAGTGCTCACACTATAAGTATCTTACGCATTTAAAAAGACAAAAATGAAGAAAACAATTCCAGTAATAGGCATGGCTTGCAGCGTATGCTCTGCCAATGTAGAAAAGAAGCTGCAGTCGCTCGAAGGCATCAATTCTGCCTCGGTTTCCCTGGCGAGCCGAACAGCCCTGGTGGATTATGACCCCGACATCATCTCCCTGGAAGATATGAAACGGGAAATCAGTAACGCCGGCTACGACCTCGTTATCGAAAACGACAGAAGCGTGGAGGAAATCAACCGCCGTGAGTTCACACTGTTGCGCCGTCGAACCCTTGCTTCATGGCTCTTTGCCATCCTGACGATGTGTTTCTCCATGGGATGGATTTCCCATACCGGTTCCTTCGCCAACCAGATTTGTCTGCTCCTGACACTCGCCAACCTGCTTTACTGTGGCAAACAGTTTTATGTTTCCGCCTGGAAGCAGCTCCTGCATCATACGGCAAACATGGATTCACTCGTGGCGCTCAGCACACTGATAGCCTTCATTTTCAGCACCTTCAACACCTTCTTCGGAGAAATGGCCTGGGGAGCGAGAGGCATAGAATGGCACACTTATTTTGATGCTTCTGTGATGATTATCACCTTCGTGCTGACGGGCAGATGCCTGGAAGAAAAGGCGAAGGACAGTACGGCGAGCAGCATCCGACAGCTGATGGGTATGCAGCCGAAGACCGCCCGACTGGTGACTCGCGAGAAGATAGAAGGCACCAATGACTACAAGATGGAGGAAGTGCCGATTTCCACCATTCAGCCAGGCGACATGATAGAGGTAAGAGCCGGTGAGAAGATTCCGGTGGATGGCGTGGTGACCCAGGCTGAGAGTTTCATGACTGCCGATGCTGCCTATGTGGATGAGGCGATGATAAGCGGCGAACCGACTCCAGCGATGAAGAAGGCTGGCGACAACGTGCTGGCAGGCACTATTCCGAGTCAGGGAAAGCTCCGCATGAGAGCTAAGCAGATTGGCGAGAACACCGCCCTGGCGCACATCATCCGAATGGTTCAGGAAGCGCAGGGCAGTAAGGCTCCGGTGCAGCGCATCGTAGACAAGGCAGCTCTGATCTTCGTTCCTGCCGTGGCAGCCATCGCCCTCATCACCTTTCTGGTGTGGTGGATTGTGGGTGGCAACGAGGCGCTGCCGCAAGCCATCCTGTCGGCAGTTGCCGTTTTGGTCATTGCCTGTCCATGTGCCATGGGACTGGCCACTCCCACGGCCTTGATGGTAGGTATAGGAAAGGCGGCTCAGAAGCAAATCCTCATCAAGGACGCATCAGCGCTGGAGAATCTCAGAAAGGTGGATGCACTTGTAATCGACAAGACGGGAACGCTTACTATTCCGAATCCCAATATAGATTTCACCCGACAAGACCAACTGTCTCTGCAGGAGCGTGAATCGCTCAAACCCCATGCCAAGGAAGCGATGACGGCACTTCGGCAGGAAGGCATCGAGGTGTACATGATGAGTGGCGACAAGGAGGAGGCTGCCCGTTACTGGGCTCAGGAAGCAGGCATCGGCAACTATCACAGCAAGGTGCTGCCTGGTGACAAGCAGGCCTTGGTGAAGACATTGCAGCAGCAAGGCAAGCGAGTGGCTATGGTGGGCGACGGCATCAACGACACGCAGGCTCTTGCCCTGGCGGATGTGAGCATCGCGATAGGGCGTGGAACGGATGTGGCGATGGATGTGGCTCAGATAACGCTCATGGGCGATGACCTCATGGCTCTTCCTGATGCTGTCGTGCTGAGCCGTAAGACCGTGAGCATGATATGGCAGAATCTCTTCTGGGCTTTTGTCTACAACATCGTGTGCATTCCCCTGGCGGCAGGCGTGCTCCACATCTTTGGCATCGACTTCCAGATTACTCCTATGTGGGCAAGTGGACTTATGGCTTGCTCGAGTCTGAGTGTCGTGCTCAATTCGCTGAGACTGAGGTGGGCGTGAGCCCGATTTCGCCTGTCGCTTGATGTGACTGTTGGCCGTGGATGAAGAAGAAATTGGCGAAATGATTGATAGTTTTTCGAGAAAAGGGGAATAGTTGTTTTATTTTTTGTATCTTTGCACCACGACAACATGCATGGTGCGTGTTTGTGTGAAACAAGATAAAAGAATTATTGATATGAACTATGCTCTTATTATAGCCGGTGGTTCTGGCAACAGAATGGGACAGGACATTCCCAAACAGTTTATGCACGTGGATAATTGTCCGATTATCATCCATACGATGATGGCATTTCAGAAGCATCCCGACATACAGGGAATCGCCGTAGTGTGTCTGGCTGGATGGGAAACGGTGCTGCAGTCGTACGCCAACCAGTTTTGTATTACGAAGCTGAAGTGGATTTTCCCTGGTGGAGCCAACGGACAGGAATCGATACACAATGGCATCTATGGTCTGAAAGAGGCTGGATGCAACGACGACGACCTCGTGCTGGTGCATGATGCCGTGCGGCCTCTGCTCTCGCAGGATATTATCTCTTCCAACATCGCCATCTGTCAGAAGTATGGTTATGCGATTACGGGCATCAAGTGTCGTGAGGCTATCCTGGAGAGTGAGGACGGGTTTACGACAACGACAAGTATTCCACGCGACAAACTGATTCGTACGCAGACGCCTCAGACTTTCAGGCTGGGCAACTTGATAGCTGCGCACGAGGAGGCTAAGGCCAAGGGCATCGACAACTCGGTGGCATCGTGTACGCTGATGGCTGAGCTGGGTGGCAGAAAGATGCACATCGTGCCGGGATCGGAGAAGAATATCAAGATTACAACCGTAGAGGACCTTGAGATTCTCAAGGCCCTGATGAAGGTGCAGCCCGAGGGATGGATTAAGTAAGTTACTCAAGTTAACTCCTGAAAAAACTCCTCACTTTGTGAAAACTCTGTTTTAGCTATGTCGGAAAATACAATATACAGGAAAGATGTGGAGCGCCTCTTCGATGAGGGGCTCGACTTGAAGCGTCTCAATGGGAAGACGATTCTTGTAGTGGGTGCTACAGGACTGATTGGCAGTTGTGTGGTCGACGTACTGATGCTGAATCCTGACAGAGATTACAGGGTTGTGGCGGCAGGACGCAACAGGCAGCGTGCCAGAACGAAGTTTGCTGCTTATTGGGACGAGGCCGACTTTGGCTTTGTCGAGATGGATGTTACGCAGCCTATGGACGAACAGTGTGAGGCTCATGGTCTGTCAGCGCAGGGTATAGACTTTGTCATCGATGCTGCAAGTAACGCGAGTCCCAACTTCTTCCGCGAGAAACCTGTGGAGGTGATGAAGGCGAATTTTGATGGTGTCGCTCATCTGATAGAGTTTGGCCTGCAGCATGGCATGAAGCGCATGGTGTACCTCTCTTCGGGCGAGGTTTACGGCGAGGGCGACGGCAGCGAGTTTTCAGAGACAAGCAGCGGTTACGTGGACTGTGCATCGGTGAGGGCTTGTTATCCTTCGTCGAAGCGTGCAGCCGAGACGCTCTGTATGGCTTATGGGGCTGAGTATGGCGCTGATGTCGTTATCGCCAGATTGAGCCATACTTACGGTCCTGGCTTTACGGAGAGCGACAACAGAGTGTATGCGCAGTTTATCCGCAACGTGTTGCGCGGTGAGGATATTGTGCTGAAGAGTCGTGGTGAAGCTTTCCGGTCGTGGCTTTACGTAGTGGATGCTGCCCATGCCATCTTGCGCCTCTTGCTCGACGGCGAGAGGGGAAATGCTTATAATGTGGCGCATTCGGAGTCGAATATATCCATCCGTGAGTTGGCTGAGTTGATAGCAAGGAAAGCTGACCGCAAGGTGGTATTCGACATTGCCGAAGACGACGTGATGAAGGGGAATACGACCCCAGTCACCAAGGCAACCTTCAATACCGATAAGCTGAAGGCATTGGGATGGAAACCGCTCTGGGATGTGGAGAGTGGTTTCGGGCACACGATAGAAGTTTCGTTTGCTCAGAAGTTATAGAAGTTTCTTTGAAATCTCCTGCCATGTCTCTCTTTTCTCCATGTTGAGATAATAGCGCAGGTGTTTCTCTACCCGTTGTTCTACTGGCGGCAACTGCATGTAGTCGCCGAAGAAGTGGCTGAGATACTTGTCATATTCTGATGGCAGGAGGATGGTGGTGTCTTCGAAGGGGAATGGTTTGCCGTTGCCAAGCCATGCCTTTGGGAAGATTTCACGTTCATGATAGGAGCCTGTGTAAACCTGTACGTTCTGTGCTTTGTCGAAGTCGTAGAGATGGCTCAGATGATCCATTTTCGCAATGAAATGTCTGCGCATGAGGTTGCGGAAGAAGAAGGCAGCCGTCTTGACGACAAAACGTCCCCAGGTCTTACGATGGGTGAGCAATGTCAGGTATTCGCCAAAGGTGTTTCGGGTGGAGATGGCGTTGAGGCAGTTGATGTGCTTCACGTATTTGTGCTGCAGTGCCTTGGCCTGTTCCACATCGTCGGCAGTGGCATCAAGTGGGAAGATGTCGACGAAGAGTCCGATGATGCAAGGGCGCTCTTTCTCCTCGATGAGTGTGGTGTTCTTGTTGACCAGCTTGGAGAAATAGAGAGGGTAACGCTCGTTGTTGTAGGGCGTTACCACCTCGTAGTTGCCGAAGTCTTCATGGCGTGCAATCTCAAGAAAGCGGTCATAGTCGGGGCGTGGCATGATGACGTCGATGTCATCGTCCCAAGGTATCATACCATGATGGCGCACAGCCCCTATGGCTGTTCCTGCGCAGCAGTAGTAGCGCAGGTTGTGTGTGCGACAGATACTGATGAAAGTCTTCAGTATGTCGAGTATGGCTGCGTTCCATTCTTTCTTGATATTCTTGATGTCCATTGTCTCTTCGTTTTATTATAGCGTTGGAAAACTTATTTACCAGCAGTCCTCACCAAAGACGTTGGCGATGGTGATGCGTGCGGCTTCCTTCTTGCTGAGCTGATGTGTCCAGGGTGCACGGGCTTTGGTTGAGGCGCCAGGACCATGGTTGCCGTACTCGAAGTAGCGGGCGGTCTTCTCGTTGCTTGCATTGCGCCAGTTGTCCCAGCCTACAGGACGTATATGGCTGCCCATTTCGCAGTCGATGAAGAGTGTATAGGCGTATGGACGCCATGGACGGCCCAGGTAAACCTGTGTGGCCTCGGGTGAGGCGGTGAGGCGGCACTTATGGAACACGTAGCCATACTGCTGACCGGCTGGTGTGGATGCGGCTGTGATATAGCTGTTGGCCTTGCTGTGGATTTCGCAGTTCTCGAACCAGGCGATGGAAGGACCGAAGATGAAGTCTGTTGTTCCCTCGATGTAGCAGTCGTAGAAGGCGATGCGTGTGCCGGCAACGCCTGTATATACGGTGTCCTGATTGCCTAAGAGTCGGCAGTTCTGTACCAGGATGTGGTCGCCCTCAGTGTGCAGGGCTACAGCTTGTCCTAATCGTGCGGCATTGTTTTCGATAGTGATGTTCTTCAGGGTGATGTAGCTGCCCTGAACCTTCAGTGTATAGGTGCGGAATGTGCCGATGGGTTTGCCCTTGACAGCAGCCTCGGAGTCGAGTCCGCCTGTTGGCATCTTGATGTTGGCATGGTCGTCCCAGGTGATGATAGTCTGGTCGCGGTCTTCGCCACATATGGTGATGTGGGTGAGCCATGATGGGATGATGAGTTTCTCCTTGTAAACGCCTTTCTTGACGTAGATGACCTTGGTGTAGTCCATGAAGGCACGGCACACCTCTATGGCTTCGTCGATGGTGCGGAACTCGCAGGTGCCGTCGCGTGAGACGAAGAGTGTGTCAGGGTTGTCGTACTTGTTGGCTGCCAGCACTGGGAGGACTGCCAACGTGGTGAGGATAGACAGGATTAGTTTTTTCATTGTCGTTGTTTCTGTAGGTTGATATTTGTTTTATAGTTTTCTGTCCTATGACTTACAGGATGCGCTGTACATCCTGCAGGCCGTCGATAGTCTTCAGATTATCCATGATCACCTTTACATCATCGCGGTCGTGAATTCTGATTTCGATGCAACCGTCGAAGATGCCATTGTCGCTGCTGATGGTGAGCTTGTGTATGTTGACATTGAGCTGGTCGCTGATGACGCGGCTCACGTCGAGGAGCAATCCCTTGCGGTCGATGCCCTTTATCTCAATGGTGGCGTCAAAGTACATCAGCTTGTGCATCTGCCACTTGGCGTCGACGATGCGATTGCCATAGCTCGACTTGAGTTTGGCTGCCACAGAGCAGGAACGCTTGTGTATCTCGATGCGGTTCTTGTTGTCGATGTAGCCCATGATGTCATCGCCAGGGATGGCATGGCAGCATGAGGGGAAGATAAACTGCGAGATGTTCTCCTCGGTGATGATGAGGGGCTTCTTCTTGTTGAAGTCCTTGCCCACCACCATGAGCTGTTGCGGCTTGTTGTCCTTTTCGTCAGCCTTTTTGTCCTTGCTCTTGCCGAGGAAGGGGATATAGTTGCGCCAACTGCTTGAGCTCTTGTCTTTCTTGTTCTTGCTTTGCAGTTCGTCAAGGTCTTTCTCGCCCAACAGAATGCAGTGGTCGCCCAATGCCTGGAAGAAGTTCTCGTGTTTCTGTATGTGGTGATAGTCGCAGAGCTTGTCGAGGATGGAGTTGTTGACCTCCAGTCCGCTCTTCTTGAGCCATTCGTTCAGGATGTCCTCGCCCTTCTTCTGTATCTCGCGGTTGTCGCGTCGCAGTATGGCTTGAATCTTGCTCTTGGCCTTGGCTGTGCTCACGAAGTTGATCCATGAAGGCTGTACGTGCTGACTCTTGCTGGTGAGGATTTCCACCTGGTCGCCGCTTTGCAGTTTATGGCTCAGTGGCACCAGCTTATGGTTTACCTTTGCTCCGATGCAGTGGCTTCCTAAGAAGGTGTGTATCTGGAAGGCGAAGTCGAGGGCTGTACAGCCTGCCGGCATGGTCTTGATCTCGCCTTTTGGGGTGAAGACAAAGATCTCTGAGGCAAAGAGGTTGAGCTTGATGGCATCGAGAAAATCCATGGCGTCGGGCTGTGG
The DNA here is from genome assembly GCA_963587495.1 of Clostridia bacterium. GTDB lineage: Bacteria > Bacteroidota > Bacteroidia > Bacteroidales > Bacteroidaceae > Prevotella. Next base: position 20,321 of record CAVACC010000033.1, read on the forward strand.
ATCGTCGAGGATTTCCTTGATGGTGCCCAACCAATCGTTGAGCTCGTTCTCGTCCTCTGTGTATTCAGCGTCTTCGCCTTCTTTGTATTTCCAGTGGGCAGCAAATCCCTGTTCGGCCACCTCGTCCATACGGTCGCTCCTTATCTGTACCTCTATCCAGCGTCCCTGTTTGCTCATGAGGGTGACGTGGAGTGCCTGATAGCCGTTGGCTTTAGGATGGTTGAGCCAGTCGCGCAGACGGTCGGGATGACTCTTGTATATCTGGCTGATGGCCACATAGATATTGAAGCATTCGTTGACCTCGTTGGCTCTTTCTTTGGGTGTGAAGATGATGCGTACGGCAAGGATGTCGTATATTTCGTCGAAGCTCACGTGCTTGTTCTGCATCTTGTTCCAAATGGAATAAGGGCTCTTTACACGTGCCTTGATCTTATACTGTATGCCCATCTTGTCGAGTTCTTCCCTGATGGGCTGTGTGAACTGCGAGAAGAGGGTGTCGCGTTGTGCCTCGGTGTCGGCAAGTTTGTGCTCGATGTTGGCGTATTCCTGTGGATGATCGTAGCGGAAGCTGAGGTCTTCGAGCTCGGTCTTTATTTTGTTAAGGCCCAGTCGGTTGGCCAATGGAGCGTAGATGTAAAGTGTCTCGCCGGCTATCTTGTACTGCTTGTTGGCAGGCTGCGAGGCGAGTGTGCGCATGTTGTGCAGACGGTCGCAGATCTTGATAAGGATGACGCGGATGTCGTCGCTCATGGTGAGCAGCAGTTTCTTGAAGTTCTCGGCTTGTGCCGATGCCTTGTCACCAAAGATACCACCGCTGATCTTGGTTAGTCCGTCTACAATCTGGGCTATCTTCTCTCCGAAGATGTTGGAGATGTCTTCTACTGTATAGTCGGTATCTTCTACCACGTCGTGCAGGAGTGCGGCACAGATACTGGTGGACCCCAGTCCCATTTCCTCGCAGGCTATCTGAGCCACGGCGATAGGGTGCATGATGTAGGGTTCGCCCGAGAGGCGACGTACGCCCTTGTGTGCCTGGCGTGCAAAGTTGAATGCTTTGGTGACAATGTCTACCTTCTTGCGGTGACGTGAAGCTACATAGGTGTCGAGCAGATGCTGGAATGCATCGCCAATGAGCTTGTTGTCGGCCTGTTCTCTCTCTAAGTCTTTGAGGTTCTGATCGTCCATAGTTCTTGCCTCCTGCGCTTTGTGTTAGTCAGATTAATAACTATATATAATAATGTGTATATTACTTCACCTTGAGTTTCTTGCCGGCACGGATATGGTTGCCCGAAATCTTGTTGAGTTTGCGCAGTTTGGCCACGGTGGTGTGGTTGCGTTCTGCTATCTCCGACAGGGTGTCACCACTCTTGATGGTTACGTTTCTTCCTCCGCGCTTACTCTTTCTGCTTCTGCTCTTGCGGCTCTTGCTGCGCGTTGCAGATGAGCGATGACGGCTGCTGTAGTAGCTGCGGCGACTTACCTTAGGCTCTTCTTGGTTTACCTCTACGACAGAGCGCTTGAGCAGCAGTTCGTCGGTCTTGAAGTTGTAGATAGAGTCTTCCTGGTCGATGAATGAACCTATGAGTGTAGCGGGAAGGCGTACTGTCATAGGCTTGTTGAGACCATTGACAATATCGCGACGGTATTGTGGGTTGAGGTTGCGAAGGTGCTGGATATTGATGTTGAGCACCTGGGCAATCTGCTCCAGATGAAGGTCTTTGTTGACAACCACGGTGTCGGTCTTAAGAGGCAGCTCTGTCACCATAGGACAGATGTTGTGGTCGCAATAGTAGTTCATGATGTAGTTGGCAGCGATGAAGGCTGGCACATATCCGCGTGTCTCCTTGGGGAGGTAGGGATAGATGTTCCAGTAATCGGCAGAGCCTTTGGCACGGTGGATAGCCTTGTTGACCTTGTCGGGTCCACAGTTGTAGGCAGCGATGACAAGGCTCCAGTCGTCGAAAATCTTATAGAGGTCGCTCAGATAGTGGGCGGCAGCATAAGAGGCTTTCACTGGGTCGCGACGCTCATCGATGAGCGAGTTGACCTCAAGTCCGTAGCGCTTGCCTGTGCCTATCATAAACTGCCAGAGGCCTGTGGCTCCTACGCGTGAAACGGCAGTAGGGTTAAGGGCAGACTCGATGACAGGAAGATATTTGAGCTCGAGAGGGAGGTTGTAAGCCTCTAAAGCCTCCTCGAAGACAGGCATGTAGAAATTGCTTGCGCCCAGCATATAGCTCACAGAGCGGCGGAGCTTGCCGCTGTAGCGGTCAATGAACTTTTGCACCACATCGTTGTAAGGCATCTCGATGATGGTGGGCAGGCGCTTGAGTCGGTCGATGTAAACCTCCTTGTCGAAGACTGGGTTGACATCACGATAGTTGCAAGAGGTGTCTTGCATCATATAGGTCTTGGCATTATAAAGATGCAGCAGGCTGTCGAGGTTGTCCTCCAGTCCTACAGGGACTTCTATCTCTTCCTCGTTTCCCTGTTTGTCGGTGACTGTGATTACATCTTCTTTTTTCTCTTCTGTGTCGTCGGTTTGCGCCAGCATCTGTACTGGCATACCAAGTAACATTGCAGCTGCTAATAATAGTATTTTTTTCATTTATGTTATTCTTTCTTTTCTATAAGTTTCTTTAAGATTCTACACAATTGTGTTCCTCACTTTAAAAAGTGAGTGAGCATTGAAGTCCCAATGTTCCTGACCGGAAGGGATTGCGGCTTTGCGGATTGCTGTTCATGAAGGCAGGCTCTACTCTCAGAGTAAGGTCGTCGGAAATGTCGAATTCGGAGAGTGATGCATCCACGTAGGCATCGATAATGGAGAAAGCGTAAACGCCAATCATCACAAACACACCCATGTCGCGCCAGCGGCGGTAACGGTCTTTGCGCTTGCGGAAGATTTCCTTGTATCGGTCCATGTTGCTGGCATCGATGGTGGCTCCCAAGTGCAGGAATTGGTTGTAGCTGTCGGTAGTGGGGTCGTCGTCCATAATGTCCATATAGGCCTGTGAATAGTCGTGATACATCTGGTTGTTCCAGGTGATGGCATAGGCACAGCCTACGAAACCACCATATATAATAGGTAGTTTCCAATATTTGCGGTTGTATATCTGTCCTGCTCCTGGCAGAACGATGGCAAGCCACATGGCACGCTTGGTGTCAGGACGCCATGTGGACCAGTCGCGCTTGGTTTTCTTGGTCGCAACCTGGAGCATGCTGTTGAGCTTGAGACTGTCTTTGGCAGAGAATGTTGTATCTGCAGGTGCCACTACGGCAGGCTGATCTTCGCCTGCAGTGGATTGACTGGCTGTGACAGCTTTCTGTGCCTGAGCAGCCCAGGGCAGGCTGACCAACAAGACTGATATACAAATATGTGATATTCTCGATTTCACCTAATTAGTTTTGTTTTAATTGGTCGAAAACGTTCATGATGTGCTCTAATTCCTCCTCGTTGGCAAAGGGAATGCTGATTTTTCCCTTGCCCTTGGGTGAGCAGGTAAACTGAACCTTGGTGTTGAGGAACTGCGAGAGGCGGTTCTTCAACAGGGTGAACTCCTCGGGCAGTTCGGCTTTTCCCTTGATTACCTTTCTGGCTGTCTCGTTGTCCTCGCTGTCCTTTATTTGCTGTACCATCTCCTCTACCTTGCGCACAGAGTAGCCGTTCTTCTGAATTTCATGGAACAGCTTGATCTGGAGTGAAGGGCTGTCGAGTGCCAAGAGGGCGCGGCAATGGCCCATGTCGATTTCTTTCTTCTGAAGTGCCATCTGTACCTGAGCTGGCAACTTGAGCAGGCGCAGGTAGTTGGCTACAGCAGCGCGGCTTTTGCCCACGCGCTCTGCTATCTTCTCCTGAGTCATCTCGTTGTTCTCCATCAGGTGCTCGTATGCCAAAGCGATTTCTATGGCGTTGAGGTCCTGGCGCTGGATGTTCTCGACGAGTGCCATCTCCATCACACTCTCATCGCTGATGGTACGGATATAGGCTGGTATGGCTCTCAGGCCAACCAACTGGGAGGCACGCCAGCGACGCTCACCTGCGATAATCTGGAAGCGGTTCTCTGCCACCTGTCGCAAGGTGATGGGCTGAATGATGCCTATGGCCTTGATGCTTTCTGCCAACTCATGGAGAGCTTCGTCGTCGAACTCGCGACGAGGCTGGTTGGGGTTGGCTTCTATCTGGTCGAGAGGAATCTCGTTGATGGTACTGCTGCCCTGTGTGCGCACTCCTTCGGTAGAGATAAGTGCGTCGAGACCTCGTCCCAGGGCATTGCTCTTGGTTCCGTTATTGTATTTCTTGTGTACTGCCATTTTCTATTTCTTAGTAAGGAGTGAGCATGTCTTCACTCTTTTTTTCTTACTTTATGAGTTCTTGTTGATAATTTCTTTTGCCAACGCCAAGTGGTTCTTGGCGCCGTTCGACTCTGTGTCGTAGAGGATGACGGGAAGGCCGTGGCTTTGGCTCTCGCTCAGCTTCACGTTGCGCTGGATGACGGTCTTGAACACCAACTCCTGGAAGTGGCGCTTCACCTCGTCGTAAATCTGGTTGGCCAGACGCAGACGGCTGTCGTACATGGTAAGCAGGAAGCCCTCTATCTCGAGCTTGGTGTTGAGCTTGCTCTTGATAATCTTAATCGTGTTGAGCAACTTGCTGATGCCTTCCAGGGCAAAGTATTCGCACTGAACAGGAATGATGACGCTGTCGGCTGCTGTCAGCGAGTTGACTGTGATGAGTCCCAGAGATGGCGAACAGTCGATAAGGATGAAATCATACTCGTCGCGGATAGGAGCGAGCAGATTCTTGATAACCCTTTCGCGGTTCTGCAGATTGAGCATTTCTATCTCTGCACCGACAAGGTCGATGTGGCTGGGGATGATGTCGAGCCCATCAATATCGGTGGTATAGATGGCATCACGAACATCTGCATGGTCGATAATGCACTCGTACAGAGAGCAGTCTACCTCCTTGATGTCTACTCCTAAGCCGCTGGAGGCGTTAGCCTGTGGGTCGGCGTCTACTACAAGAACCGAATTCTCCAGTGTGGCCAATGATGCTGCCAAGTTGATGGTGGTTGTCGTTTTGCCGACACCGCCTTTCTGGTTGGCCAATGCGATTATTTTTCCCATATTCTTAATTTTCTATATTAAAAATCATCACAAAATTTCTGCAAAGATACATATTTTATGCGAGAAAGACGTTACTTTAAAGGTTTTTTCGTACTTTTGCACCAAAAAGAGCGATATTTTTATGGAAAATAAGAAACCTTTAATATTAATATCCAACGATGACGGCTATCATGCCAATGGCATCAAGACGCTTGTTGGATTTCTGAAAGACTGGTGCGAGGTGCTTGTGGTGGCTCCTGAGAGTGGACGCTCGGGCTATGGATGCGCCTTCTCGGTAACATCACCACTGCTGTTGAAACGCAGACACAACATGGGCGAGGAGGTGGAAGTGTGGTCCTGCTCAGGAACGCCTGTCGACTGTGTGAAGATAGCTCTCGACCAGCTGCTGGCTCCTCGTGTTCCCGACCTGATACTCAGTGGTATCAACCATGGCGACAACTCGAGTGTGAACAATCATTATTCGGGCACAATGGGCGTAGCCAAGGAAGGCTGTATGAAGTATATTCCCTCGGTGGCGTTCAGTAGTTGCAACTATGATGTGAACGCCGATCTGTCACCCCTGCGCGACGGAGTGGTAAGCATCGTGAAGCGAGTGCTTCGTGAAGGACTGCCTAAGGGAACTTGTCTTAATGTCAACTTTCCCGTCAATCCTCCTTTCAAGGGCTTTAAGGTTTGCCGTATGACATGGGGCTCGTGGATCAATGAGGTGGTGAAGGAGCATCATCCTCGTGGTTACGACTATTACTGGATGGTGGGCGAATATCGCAATGATGAGCCTGAGGCTGCTGATACTGATCAGTGGGCGCTCAGTCATGGCTACATTGCCATTACGCCTACAAAAATAGATGTGACCGACTATGAGTGGCTTGAGAACAACAGGTCGCTCAACACGGAAGCTTCTGAACTTGACGATTAACTAAGAATATTCGACAATAAGGATGAAATATTATCTGATAGTAGGTGAGGCGAGTGGCGATCTGCATGCCAGCAGATTGATGCGCTCGTTGAAAAAATATGACGAATTTGCTGAATTCCGATTCTTCGGCGGCGACTTGATGGCTGCTGAGGGAGGAACTCGTGTCAAGCATTATAAGGAACTGGCCTATATGGGCTTTGTACCTGTGTTGCTGCATCTGGGCACCATCTTCTCGAACATGAAAAGATGCAAGGAGGATATTGTGGCGTGGAAACCCGATGTTGTGATTTTAGTCGATTATCCTGGCTTTAATCTCAATATAGCCAAGTTCTTGAAAAAGAATACGTTAATACCTGTCTACTATTATATATCGCCCAAGATATGGGCCTGGAAGGAATGGCGTATTAAAAGCATCAAACGTGATGTGAGCGAGATGTTCTCCATACTGCCTTTCGAGGTGCCTTTCTATGAGCAGAAACATAAGTATCCCATTCACTATGTGGGCAATCCTACTGCTCAGGAAGTGGCAGAGTTCAGAGCAGGATATCATCAGACGTATGAGGAGTTTTGTCGAGAAAATAATCTTGACAGTCGTAAACCGATTATCGCTCTCTTAGCTGGTAGCCGACTACAGGAAATCAAGGACAATCTTCCTGCCATGATAGAGGTGGCAGAACGTTTTGAAGATTATCAAATGGTGTTGGCTGGAGCTCCGTCGATAGAGGATGAATATTACGATAAATTCCTGGAAGGTACGCCTGTCAGAGTGGTGAAGAATAAGACTTACCAGCTCTTGTATCACACCACGGCGGCTCTTGTAACCAGTGGAACTGCCACGCTCGAGACAGCCCTGTTTAATGTTCCGCAAGTGGTGTGCTATGAAACTCCCTTGCCAAAACTGATTCGTTTTGCCTTCAATCACGTGCTGAAGGTTGACTATATTTCTCTTGTCAACTTGGTGGCCAATAAGGAGGTGGTTCCAGAGATGTTCGCCGATAAGTTTACGATAGACGGAATAGCCAACGAACTGTATAAGATTCTGCCAGGACAGCCTGCACGCGAAAGAATGCTTGCTGAATATCAGGAAGTAGTGAGAGAGTTGGGAAGCAAGGTGGCGCCCGACGAAGCTGCTTCTATCATGGTAGATTTGTTGAGAAAGCATCGTGCTGAGCTGATACGTCTGGCTAAAGAACGTGCAGAGGCTGCTGCCAAGGCTGCCGCCGAAGCTGCGGAGCAGGCTCGTATTAAGGCTGAACAGGAAGCTGCCATCGCCCGGCAGAAAGCTGAAGAGGCAGAGCGGGTGAGCCAGCAGGAAAATTAAATATTACATAACTTTCGTAAATGAGGAAGTTAAAGAAGTTAAGGAGTTAAAGGAGTTAAGGAGTTAAGACAAATGCCTTGCGGGAATGTTTAATTTCATGTCCACAAAAGCATATGGCTTTAACTTCTCTAAACTTCTTTAAATTCTTTAACTTCCCCATTTGCGAAAGTTGAGTAATATAAGAAATCTAAGGAGATAAATCTTCTTGTGATTTTCTGGCGTTTGTTTCTTAGGAGAGTTGTGTTTCGCATTTCTATGTTCAGGCGTTTTGAACCCAATGCGAGTTATGTCGTTGAGGTAAAAAAGGCTCATGAGTTAAAGGGGAACTCATGAGCCTCTTTTGTGTGTCGGGCATGACACTAACCTAACTGGTTCAAATCCAGTCGCAGGTATTTAC